>DASQCG010000241.1:0-12036 GCA_035634825.1 Thermomicrobiales bacterium
GGGCACCGATTGGGGCGAGACAACGCCGACCAGCTCGATATCCGGACGGGCCAACGCGGACAGGATCGGCGCCGAGAACGTGCACGGCATCCCGAAGAACAGGCATGTCCACCGCGATGTAATGGTGTCGTTTGACATCCCGTAGTGATCTGCCGGACGATTGCGCCATCGGGTCGAGTTGACGGCCCTACCAAACTGAGGTCGAACTTATGAGTGAGCCTACCCCGCGAATGGTCCAATGTGTCAAGCTCGGCCGGCTTGCGCCGGGTCTCGAGCGGCCGCCGTTCCCGGGTGACCTGGGGCTACGGATCTTCGAGCACGTCTCGGCGGAAGCCTACGATCTCTGGAAGCCCCAGATGACGATCCTGATTAACCACTACGGACTGAACCCGGCCGATCCCGAGGCCCGCACCTTCCTGCGCCAGCAGATGGAGGATTTCTTCTTCGGTCCCGGCGCCCAAATGCCTGAAGGCTGGGTCGCACCGGACGCGGAAGTCCCGGCGAGGCCGCGGAAGAAATAGGTTGAGGGTTAAGAGTTAAGGTTTGAGGGAACGAAAAGGTTGCCAGTAGTCAGTAGCCAGTACGCTCTTCCAACGACCAACGACCCCTCTTCACACGACGGCCATGCGCAACATCGGACTAATCGCAATGTCCAGGAGAGCGTGGGCGTTCCGCAGTGATGATTCCACTTCGGCCGGGTGGCTGCCGCGGGCGAAAATGAAGCCGAGATAGCTGGAGCCTTCCGGAAGCGGCTGGATTGGCTGGTTGACCGGCGCGGTGATCTCGATTCCCGTAATACCCGGAACGGCACTTGCCTCCGCGATCCCGTCCACGCCGCGCAGCACGCCGTCGCCGGGTATCGGAATCATCATCACGCCGACGGCCTGATCGCTCCGCTCAGTCGACGGAATCTCCCGGCCGACCGCGTGGCGGAGGATGATCTCCTCCAGCGGCATCCCGGCCCCGAATTCGAGGATTTTCGAGCAGAGCCCGCCGATTGATCTGCCGGCAACCTCGATCGGCCAGACGCCGTCCTCGTTGATCCGCATCTCGGCATGGACCGGACCGTGCCGGATGCCGAGCGCCCCCGCCATCCGCTCCGTCGTCGCCGCGATGGCCAGCTGGGTACCGGTGGGGAGGCGGGATGGCGTTACGTAGATCGTCTCTTCGAAATATGGACCATTGAGCGGGTCTGGCTTGTCAAACAGAGCGAGCACCGTCAGGCTGCCGTTCGTCATCAGCCCCTCTACCGCCACTTCGAAGCCGGGGATGAAGGCCTCGACCAGCATGGCCGACTCGCCAGGCGCGAATCCTTCGTCGGCCAACATCGAGCGGATGCGCTCGTATGCGTCCGCAAACTCGGCTCGGTCGTCGGCCCGAATCACGCCCCGGCTGCCGTTGAGTCGAGTCGGCTTGACGACCACCGGGTAGGGAAGCGCGGCCGAAATGCGCGCAGGGTCGAGGTCGAGCTCGAGCGGACGGCGCTCGGGGGTCGGCAGGTCGGCGTCGTGGAAGCGCTGCCGCATCACCGCCTTGTCGCGGCTGGCGACGTCCGCACCGGGCAAATTGTGGCTTCGACGCAGGCGGTGATTGACCGAGGCGGCGATCTCGACCGCTGCATCATCGATCGCGAGGACGGTGGTATTGGGCCGGGTCCGGACCAAACCGACCAGTTTGGACACTGCCGCGCGCGGAAAGGTGAAGTCGAGATGGATGGTGTCCGGCGATCGAGACGCGGGCGCGCCGGGCGTATCGATCCCGCGGATGACGTCGAGATCGAGATTGCTGGCCGCCCGAACGAAGGCGGCCAGCCGGTAACTGCTCGGGGTCGCCAGCAACAGGACTGCTGGTCGATCAGTCATGATTAGAGGGTTTCGGAGAACTTGCCGAGGCTGACGATGACGACGGTATAGACACCACCCTTGCCATCCGGCGTGACGGAGATGTCCTTGACGCGCAGATTCGGATACTGCGAGTCGGCCCGATCCTTGCCCAGCCACGAATTGACCCGGTCCATCGATCCACCGGGGTCGCCGGCGGCGTCCGGTGAGTGGAAGAGGAAGACGCGGGTGTCAGCAGCAACGAGATCCATCGATCTCAGTCCTTTCGAACGGTCGGCCACGTACCCCGTGGACGCGACCCTCTGATCATTTCGCCCGGTGCGTCCGGGATCGGACGAAGTGTAGTGGAGAGTTAAGGGTTAAGAGTTGAGGGTTAAGGGTGAAAAATGGGTTGGTTATTCGAGGCTGCGCATGAAGCCGCGTAGTGGGCGGGCCACGTCAGTGGTTTGCGCCAGCGCTTGATCGACGGTTTCCGCGTCAATGAATCCCAGCCGTTGCGCGACGATGAAGTGCGTTTCGACTTCACAGAGCGACCCATATGCGATCGACAAGTGCTGCGCAAAGGCTTTGCCGGTGCGTCCTTGCACTTCTGCAATGTTGGCTGGAACCGAGACAGAGGCTCGACGGATTTGATTCGTGAGACCGTATTGCTCTTCCTTTGGCCACGCCTGCGTGATTCGATACACAAATTCCACAAGATCAACTGCCCGTTGCCACGCGATCAAGTCTCGGTAGCTTTGACCGCGCGTCGATCCATTCCGCGCGCCACTCACTTTTGTCTCCCTTAACCCTTAACTCTCAACCCGCTACGCCGCACCAGTCGAGGATGAAGCTGCCCATGACCTTGGCGACGGTCGGCAGGGAGGTCAGGTCGAGCCACTCGTCGGCGGCGTGGGCCTTGTCGCCACGGGCGCCGAAGCAGACCGAAGGGATGCCGCGGAAGTTGTAGTAGCGCTGATCCGTGACGGCGGTGCCGATCTTGTTCTCCATTTCCTGGCCGGTGATCGCGGTGTACGTCGAGCGGAGCATCTGCACCATCGGCTCATCCTGTTCGACGATGACGCCGTTGGTGCGGAAGCCGTCGTAGCTGACGATCGGGCGGTGCTCACGCAGCCACTCGTCGGTCTCGGCCGCGGCATTGACCGCGCCCTCGATTCTCGCCTGCATCTCTTCGACCGTCGTACCGGGGAAGAACGAGGTCCGGCAGTGCAGCTCGCAGGCGCCGGGGACAGTGCTCGGCCAGTCGCCGCCCTGGATGACGCCGATGTTGAGGTTGATCGGGTGGTGCTGGTCGGCCCAGAGCGGGTGGACCTGGAGGTTGAGGTCGTCGTTGAGCTGGGCCAGCGCATTGATGACCGGGACGGCCTTGACGATGGCATTGACACCCTGCCACGCCCAGCCGGCGTGCGCGGAGCGGCCCTCGATCCGGACCCGGAACCAGATCACACCCGGGTGGGCGATGGTCAGGCTGTAATTGGTCGATTCCGGGATCAGGCAGGCGTCGGCCGTGTCTCGCAGGCTGGCCGCGAGCGCGCCGTTGCCGGTGCACTCCTCCTCGATCACGCTGTGAATCGTCAGGTCGCCCTGGAGCGGGATATCGAGATCGTTGAGTAGACGCGCGAGGAAGAGGTTGACCCCGACGCCGCTCTTCATGTCGTAGGCGCCGCGACCGTACATGCGATCGCCGACGATCTCGGCGCCCCACGGGTCGTGCGTCCAGGCCGAGACCGGCTCCGGGCTGACCACATCGACGTGCCCGTTCAGGATCAACGAGCGGCCGCCGCCCTGGCCGGTGCGGTAGCCATGCACATTCGGACGACCGGCGAAGGGGACGCCGCTGTTGCCGCCGTTCGGTTGCTGCGGCGTATCGTCCGGCAGGTCGTATGTCTCCACGCGCATGCCAGCGTCTATCAGGTGGCGGGCAACGACTTGTTGAACGCCGGCCTCGTTGCCGAGCACCGATGGCTCGCGGACCAGCTCGGAGACCGTGGCGATCAGTTCATCGGTGCGAGAATCAATGGCGGAGAAGAGTCGGGAGCGCGCGGAATCGATCGACGGTGTCAATGAAGTACCCCTGCCTGTGCGAGACGGCGAATTGGCCATGGCGGGATGGTAAACTTAAACGCTGCAATGCGGCGCCATGGCCAAGTGGTAAGGCAAGGGTCTGCAAAATCCTGACCGCCGGTTCGAATCCGGCTGGCGCCTCTGTGAGCAACGATTCCCCAACATCCCATAAAGACCCGGCACGATCCGGCAAATCGCCGCGGTAGCCCGCGTGGTCCTCATAGCGACGGCAGACAGGTGCCTTTCCGCGTGCTTGGGAGGAACCAATCGCCTGCCAACGGAAAGGGCAGCGTGAGTTCCCGATCATCAACACGCAATCTCATGATCAACGAACAGGACTTCGTCGACGAATAGTGGCGCAACCCTGCCCGGGACACCTTCGTTCGGGCAGCCGCGGCCTCCGCTCTCCGGTGCCGCGGCGCCGGCGACGAGACGGTTGGAAAGCGGCACGCCTTTATCCGGATGCGGAGGCGATCCGGGTAGGTGATGGGCACGTCTTCAATAACCCGGAACCGCTCGGCATCTGCGCCACGTCAGTGGTGAGCGGCTCCGGGGGTTGGCTCCGCGGCGCCGGCGAGCATTACCCGAAGCTGGTCCGACTCTCAAACTCGGTGAGCACGCTTCGTCCAGGTATCGCCCGGATCGCGCGAGGCTGTGCGCGATCCGGGAACGGCAAGCCTTCGTGCCGTGCCGTCAGCTCGATGTGCGGCGCTTGAGGGCGACAGCGCCGAGGACGCTGCCGGCGGCTAACGCGGCTCGACCCCGGTTGGGGTGCAGGCCGAGGAAGTGCGTGTACAGACTGCGTGATTGCGTCATCCGGCCGCCGAACTCCCCGGTGGTGGAACCCATCCCGGTCGACGGGGTGAAGAGGTTGTCCTTATGCCCGTTCGGCCGGTCGGACTTCTGCTGCTTGAACATTTGACCTCCGAGCAGCATGTAGCGATCGGTGAATGACGGGCTGACCTTCTGCATCATCGTCATCATCTTGCCCGCCGCGCCGACGATGATGTCCCGGCGCGGATTCTCGGCCGCGAACAGGATCGCCTCGGCCACCGCGCTTGGCTCATAGATTGGCGGGATCGGCTTCGGCTCCGCGCCCATCTTGGAGCGGGCGTGGTCGAAGAACGGGGTATTGATCGATGACGGCAGGATCGTCGTGATGGAGACGTGGCTGCCTTCGTGCTCGAGTTCCATCCGCAGCGAATCGGCAAATCCGCGGACGCCGAACTTGGCGGCGGTATAGGCGGCCTGGAGCGGTACGGCCCGGGCGCCGAGGACCGAGGAAACGTTGATGATCGTGCCGCTGTCCTGCAGCTTGAGGTGCGGGAGGGCCGCTTTCATGCCGTAGATCATGCCGAGCAGGTTGACCTGAATGATCCGATCGATCTCCTCTATCGACATCTCCTCGACGGTCGCGTACTCGGCAACTGCGGCATCATTGACCCACGTGTCGATCCGGCCGAAGCGGGTGATTGCCTCCTGCGCGAGCCGCTCGATCTGTGGCCACTCGGCCACGTCGGTCACGACCGCGTGGGCCATGCCGCCTGCGTGGTCGATCTCGTTGGCAACTTCGTTCAGCGCAGTCTCGTTGCGGGCGGCGAGGACGACCGACGCGCCGCGCCTGCCGAACTCGAGTGCAGTCTCCCGGCCGATGCCGGACGACGCTCCGGTAATGACAACGACCTGCTCGTTGGCTTGGCGATTCATGGGGCTCTCCTTTCCGTGTGCGCCATTCAGTCTACGGATCGGGCGAAGCGGCAAGCATGCAAAGGCAACCAACCAAGATTATTCCTGTGACAGACTGGCACATAGGACCTATCGCAGTTCGCACCTTAGTACTGTTCGCCAGTACGCAGGGGCCAAAATGCGCTATTCCATTAGATTCTGGGTAAACCTACTCTTGTCCCTGGAAGAGCGAGACACCTCGCCGCCGACCCCGAAGCCGGTTCCCGCCGGAACAAGAGATCCCACTCGCAGTTGTGCAGCATTACCTTGGGTAGGGGAGTGAGTTCGAGATGTTGAAGCGACGCGTGCTGTTGGTTGAGGATCACCCGATGTACCGCAAGGGAGTCAAGCGGCTCCT
The DNA here is from genome assembly GCA_035634825.1 of Thermomicrobiales bacterium. Lineage (GTDB taxonomy): Bacteria > Chloroflexota > Chloroflexia > Thermomicrobiales > UBA6265 > DASQCG01. The sequence continues at coordinate 5,989 of DASQCG010000241.1, forward strand.
CGAGGACACCGGCCGGTTCCAGGTCGTCGGCGAGGCAGTCAATGGACACGACGCCATTCACCAGGCTGACGTCCATCGGCCGGAGATCGTCCTGATCGACATTCAGCTCCCCGGCGTGACCGGGCTTAAGATCGCCCGCGTCCTCCGCAAGCAGCACCACAACATGAAGATCGTGTTCCTCTCGATGCATCTCGACGACGAGCGCCTGTTCGATGCGATCCGGTCCGGCGCGATGGCCTTCCTGACCAAGGACATCGACCAGGAGACGCTGGTTGATTCACTCCGCCGGGTAGCCCAGGGCGAGAACCTGATCAACCAGCTCATCCTCTCCCGGCCGCAGCTCGCCTGGAAAGTGCTCTCGGAGTTCCGGCAGCTGACCGGCGATAACGAGGAGGGTCGCGAGCGCGAGGTCGCTTTCGCCGCCTTGCCGCTCTCTGCCCGCGAGATCGAAGTGCTCGATTGCGTTGCGCAAGGTCTTTCGAACAAGGAAATCGCCGACGAGCTCTACGTGACCGAGCAAACGGTCAAGAACCACATGACCTCCGTGCTCCGCAAGCTCGATGTCAATGACCGGGTTCAGGCGGTGCTCTACGCGGTCAAGAACGGCTGGATCGAAATCGGTCCGCAACCGTACGCGCAAGTCGAGATGGCGCGGTCTGCCTAGTCGCGCTACAGGTTACGTAAACGAAACGCGGGCGCAGCTGGCGCGCCCGCGTTTCGTTTACGCGGGGTACGCTACCCGCATGACGGACCCATTGATGATCGGAACCGACCGCTGGCGAGAGGAGCATCCCGGCTCGAGCGCGGCGGTTGCCCTGTACCGTGGACTGACCGTAGGCGATGAGACTGACGTGCTCGCCGCCATGAAGCGCGAACTCGAAGCGGAGCTGCGGGCGCGCTGGGGTTCGGCGACAAAGCAGGAGTTGCTGGCCGATCCGACGCTGGCTGCCTACCACCGCCATGACCAGCGCTTCGGCCAGAACTACCACGTCGCGATGCAGATCCTGTCGATCGCCCAGAAGGGCAAATCGATCCCGAGCCGCAACCCGCTGATCGAAGTCATGTTCATGACCGAGCTGAACACCGGTGTTTTGGCCTCAGCGCAGGATGCGGATCAGATCGCGTTCCCGATTGCGGTCGATAGTGCCGATGGCTCCGAGCAGTACACGCGGTACGACGGCGTCGAGGAGCTCTGCAAGGCCGGCGATCAGCTCATGCGCGATGCCGATGGCAACGTCTTGACCAGCATCGCCCAGGGTCCGACCGCGTTCGGTCTCGTCACGCCGGAGACGACGGCGGTCGCGTACTGCTTCTACTTCCCCGCCGGCGTCCCGGATTCGGCAATCGACGATTCGCTCGGGTACCTGGATCAGTGCGTTCGCGCCGCCTGCCCGGGTTCCAAACGAACCGGCAGCACGATCATCGCCGCATCAATGTAGGGATTTGCCGTGGCAAGTCCGCGCCCGGGTCCCAATCCCGTGACCAGTGCCACTCCATGATCGAACGTCAGGCCTTGCTCGATCCGGCGGCGGGCGGATTTACCACGGCAAATCCCTCCAGTGGTCCACATCATCCCCAGGGTTGCCTGCGACAGGTGAGGGCTTGCCGCGGCAAACCCCAATTTTGGCGCGTCAGCGGGCTCGGGCGTGGATGTGCTCGCGGGCGCCGATGTCGTGGCGGTAGAAGGCGCCTTCGAAGCTGATTTGCTCGGCGGCGGCGTAGGCGTGAAGCTGCGCCTCCGGAATCGACGCGCCCATGCCGACGATGGTCAGTACGCGACCGCCGGAGGTCACGATCTCGCCATCGGCATTGCGATCAGTCCCGGCGTGGAAGACGAGCGCATCCTCGGCCGCCGCGTCCAGCCCGGCAATGGGCAGGCCGGTGCGGTACGGCCCGGGATAGCCGGCAGAGGCGATCACGACACCGACCGCCGCCCGGTCTGAAATCAGGTGGAGATCGGATCGGCCGAGCGTGCCGGTCGCAACGGCCAGGCAGAGCTCGGCGAAGTCGCCCTCGATAAGGGGCAATACGACCTGGGTCTCGGGATCGCCGAAACGACAATTGAACTCGAGCACCATCGGTCCGCGCTCTGTCAGCATCAATCCGGCATAAAGCACACCCTGCATCGGGCAGCCACGCGCGCGCATGGCATCGACGGTCGGGCGGAGGATTGTTTGCTCGATACGGTCCAGGAGCTCCCGGTCGACCAGTCCGGTCGGCGCATAGGCGCCCATGCCGCCGGTGTTCGGGCCCTGATCGCGGTCGAAGGCGCGCTTGTGGTCGCAAGAGGGTGTCAGGATGCGGATCGCGTCGCCGTCGGTCAGGGCCAGGATCGAGACCTCGGGACCAGTCAGGTGCTCCTCGATCAAAACCGTTTCAGCAGCCGGGCCGAGCGAATGCTCTTCGAGCATCGAAGTCAGCGCCCAGACCGCTTCCTCGTAGGAGCCGACTGTCACGACTCCCTTGCCCGCCGCTAGTCCGTCGGCCTTGAGGACGACCGGGTAACTGAATTGCTGGAGCGCGATCAGGGCCTGCGACAGCTCGCGCACTGCCACGTACCGCGCAGTCGGAACTCCGGCATCCTTCATCAGGGTTTTGGCCCATTGCTTGCTGGTCTCGATCCGGGCCGCGTCTTGCGATGGACCGAAGACCGCGATTCCGCGCCGGCGCATCCGATCGGCCAGACCGACCGCGAGTGGCGCCTCCGGACCAACGACGACCAGGTCAATCTCCCGGTCGACGGCAAAGTGCGTCAGCTCGTCGATGTCGGTTGCGCGGATCGGGACATTTTCAGCGTAGCGCGCAGTGCCGGGATTGCCCGGCGCGCAGTAGAGGGACTCGGTCGATGCACTGTAGGCGAGTCGCCAGCAGAGCGCGTGCTCGCGACCTCCGCTGCCGACGACGAGGATGCGCATGCTCATGGCCCGAGTGTACTACCAGGCGCATGCTAGAATTCGTCGGTTATGGAAACTGCGACCGAGCGGCCCCGCTCCACTCCCCCGACAATCCACTTGCGCCGCGCGACGTCGACCTCGGTCTATGACCTCACACTAGCCGAGTTGACCGCCTGGATGACCGAGCGTGGTTATCCGGCTTATCGCGCTCGGCAACTTTTCGATGCGCTCTACAAGCAGCTCGTCACGTCATATGACGAGGTGACGGCGCTGCCCAAGGCGCTGCGGGCGGATCTGACCGACTCCCTGCCGATCACGGCGATGGTCCCGGTCAACGAGGTCTCGACGCACAACCGCGACACCATCAAGACGCTCTACCGGACGCAGCTCGGCGATCTGGTCGAGACGGTGTTGATGCTCTACCGGTCGCGGGCGACCGTCTGCGTCTCCTGCCAGGTCGGCTGCGCGGTCGGTTGCGCCTTCTGCGCGACCGGGTTGATGGGACTGGACCGGAATCTGACGACCGGCCAGATGGTGGCGCAGGTGATCGATGCGGCCCGCACGGCGCGGTCGATGGGCCGGGAGCTGAGCAACCTGGTCATGATGGGGATGGGCGAGCCATTCCACAACTACCCGGCCACAATGAAGTTCCTGACCCTGCTCAACGATCCGAACGGGTTCGGGATGGGCGCGCGGCGGATGACCGTCTCGACCTCGGGCGTTGTTCCGTTCATCGACAAGCTGGCCGATGAGCCGCTCCAGGTCAACCTCGCGATCTCGATCCATGCGCCGAATGACGAGCTCCGATCGCAGCTGGTGCCGATCAACCGCAAGCACCCGATCGCCGATCTGATGGCGGCGGTCGACCGCTACACGGCGAAGACGCACCGGCGGGTCTCGTTCGAGTACGCGCTGATGAGCGGCATCAACGACAGCGACGAGATCGCGCTCGAAATGGCGCGCCTGCTCAAGGGTCGGCTCTGCCACGTCAACGTGATCCCGCTCAACCCGGTGCAGGTCCTGCCCTACGAGCGGCCGACGCCGGAGCGAATCGAGCGCTTCGCGCAGCTTGCTGCCGTAACCGGCATCCCGGTAACAGTCCGATACTCCCGCGGCGTCGACATCTCGGCCGCCTGCGGTCAACTAGCCACCGATCACCAAAGCTAGGTTTTAGGTTTTGGGTTTTAGGTCTTGGGTTTTTCGTTCCCTCAACCCTTAACTCTTAACCAACTCACGTCTCAATGCGAGCGCTGCGGCTTCGGGCAAGCGCCTGAGCGGCGGAGGGCGATGCCGGTCAGGGTTTCGAGGACGACGCGGTGCGCGGCCTGGGCCGTGATCTCGGCCACGTCGTACGGCGGCGAGACCTCGACCATGTCCATCGCGCAGAGATCGACGTTCGAAGCGATTCGGCGGACCGCGCTCAGCAGCTCCCGCGTCATCAGCCCACCCGGCTCAGGCGTGCCAGTGCCCGGAGCGAAGGCCGGGTCGAGCACGTCAATATCGACCGTCAGGTAGACGCGCGGCGCCCTGCTCGCGGCGTAGGCAATCGCCTCCTCGACCACCGCGTTCAGGCCAAGCGACATCACCTCGTCCATCGTCCGCCAGCGAAAACCGACCTCGCGCATCCAATCGAACTCGCCGGGATTCGGCCACGTCCCGCGCAGACCGATCTGGAAGATGTGGTCGCCGCGCATGAAGCCCTCGTTGACGCCGCGGTAGAAGGGCGTGCCGTGGTTGTATGGCGTCGGCTCATCGAGGAAGCCGGTGTCAGCGTGGGTATCGAAGTGGATGACCGCGTATCCGTCCGCACCGTGGCAGTCGGCGATGGCCTGCATCATCGGGGCGGAAAGCGAATGATCCCCGCCGAGCACGACCGGGATCGCGCCCTTGGCGAGGATCATGCCGACGTGGGAGCGGAGCAGGGCGTGGGACTTGAGCAGGTCGCTCGGTGGCGCCTCGATATCGCCGAAGTCGACGATGTTGAGCGCGGCCTTGGGATCGATCCCGACCTCCATGTGCGTCCGTCCACCGATGCCGGAGTGGTCAGCCAGGCGGATCGCGCGCGGACCGAAGCGGGTACCGGGGCGATACGTGACGCCTTCATCGAACGGCGCGCCGAGAACGGCAACGTCCACACCAGTCAGTTCGTCGGGATCGAGGACGAGGGGAGTTCGCAGGAAGGTGATGCCGGGACCGACATGCCCAGACTCGCCAGGACGGAATGGACGCATTCAGGAACCTCGCACGCCAAAGGACCGCGGGTGCACCACGCCGGACACCATCAGATTGGTCGCCTTGCGAATGGGAATACTACGCGAATGAGTTGTGAGACGTCAGAAGTGAGTCGTGAGCAGGTGGACAGCGGACAGACGAAAGAGGACAGAAATATTCGCTTGTATGACGAAGGGGCGGCCCGGAGTGGGCCGCCCCTTTCTGGCTACTGGCTACTGCCTACTGACCACTACGCGGTTAAATCGTGGCAGAGCTCCTCGAACATCTCGATGTACTGGTCGCAGTCCTCGATCGAGTGCTGGACGGAGAGCGTCCATTCCTCTTCGCGGCCCGGCGTCATGTAAACGCCCCGGTTCATCGCGTAGAGCCAGGCCAGCTCGGTAATCTCGCCGTCCTGGTTGGCTTTGAACGACTCGTAGTCGGTGATCTCGACCGGCGAGAAGGTGACGCAGCCCTTTGAGCTGATCCCGACGGTGTACCCCGGCAGGTCGTACTTCTTGAGGATCGCGTCGCAACCGGCCATCAGGTGGTCGTTGAGCTTGTTGAGGTGGTCGTAGGCATCCGGCGTCAGGACCTCGAGCAGACTGGCCCGGGCCGCGGCCATGGTCAGTGGATTCCCGTTGTAGGTGCCAACCTGGTAGACCTTGCCAGAGCGGACGATATCCATGACTTCAGACGTGCCGCCGATCGCGCCGGAGGGGAGGCCGCCGCCGAGCGCCTTGGCTAGCGTGACCATGTCCGGCGACAGGTTGAATTTTTCGGTCGCGCCGCCCGCAGCGACGCAGAGGCCAGTCTTGACCTCGTCGACGATCCAGAGGATGCCATGCTTTCGGGTGATCTCGCGGACCGCCTCAAGGTAGCCCGGCTGCGGGAGGACGACGCCGAGGTTCATCAGCGCCGCTTCCATGATCAGGCAGGCCGG
>DASQCG010000242.1:0-4939 GCA_035634825.1 Thermomicrobiales bacterium
TCCTGATGCGCGAGGTCCGCCTGCCCGAGCCGAGGGGCGTGTCCGGCGTCGAGGCGCTCACCGGCCGGGAGACCGATGTCCTCCGCCTGGTCGCGCTCGGCCACGCCAACAAGGAGATCGCGGTCGAGCTCGGTATCGGCGAGAAGACGGTCAAGACCCACGTCAGCAATGTCCTCTCCAAGCTCGGCGTCCAGAGCCGCACCCAGGCCGCGCTCTATGCCGCCCGCGAGGGGATCATCGCGCCCGATGCCGTCGGCGCTTCAGGCTAACGTGCGCCGATGTCCGGGACGTCCATGAACATCGCCGACCCCGCACCCAAGCCCAACAAATCCGCCGCCCTGCTCGACAACGAGCGCCGCCGCCTTGCCGCCATCGTCGAGTCCTCGAACGACGCCATCATCAGCGAAAACCTCGACGGCATCATCGTCAGCTGGAACTCGGCGGCCGAGCGCATTTACGGCTTCTCGACCGATGAGGTCATCGGCAAGCACATCACCGAGGTCATCCCCACCGCCCGCGACGGCGAGATGCTCGAACTGATGCTCCGCGTCCGCCGCGGCGAGCAGGTCCCCTCGTTCGAGGTTCGGCGGACCTCCAAAGAGGGGATCGTCCGCGATGTCAACGTCAAGGTCTCGCCGGTGCGCGACGAATCGGGCGAGATCATCGGCGTCTCCGCCATCGTGCGGGACATCAGCGATCGCGTCTCGATCGAGCGCGAGCTGCAGAACCGCATCCGCCAGCAGGCCGCCGTTGCCCAGCTCGGCCAGCACGCGATCGCCCAGACCAACCTGACCGATCTGCTCAACCACGCCACCGAGCTTGTCCGCCGCACACTCGATATCGAGTTCGCCACCGTGCTCGAGCTCATCCCCGGCAGCCAGGAGATGTTGCTCCGCGCCGGGGTCGGTTGGAAACCGGGCGTGATCGGCATGGCGAGTGTCAGCGCGTTGCCCATCTCCCAGAGCGGCTACACCCTGCAATCGCACGAGCCGGTCATCATCTCCGATCTCCGCACCGAATCACGCTTCACCCAGGTCGACCTGATGCGCGAGCACGGGATCATCAGCGGGATGAGCGTCATCATCCAGACGCCCGAGCGAGCCTTCGGCGTGCTCAGCGGCCACACCTCGCAGCAGCGCACGTTCTCGATCGACGATGTCCACTTCCTCGAAGCGATCGCCAACATCCTCGCCACCGCCATCGCCCGTCAGCAGGCCTACGACCTGCTCGGCCGGCGTGTCGAGGAGCGCACCAGCGAGCTGCGGATGCTGCTCGATATCACGCACGACGCCGCCGCCACACTCGATCTCCAACCGCTCGTCGGCCTGATCCTCGATCGGGTCAAGGAGGTGGTCGATTACACCGGCGCCGCTCTCTTCGTGCTCGAAGACTCCGGCGAGGGCCTGAACCTGCTCCGCTACCAGGGTCCGATCCCGCAGCACACCCTCGCCTACCGCTGGTCCCTCGCAACCCACCCGCACGCGCACGAGGTCGTGACCCGCGCCCGCCCGGTCATCATCAACGACGTCTACAGCGATCACCCGTTGGCAGAGGCCTTCCGCCGCGCCTCCAAATCCGACCTCGGCGAGTTGCGCTCCGACTGGGGCTCCTGGATGGGTGTGCCGATGATGCTGCGCGACCGCGTCATCGGCATGTTGTCCGTGGAGATCGACCAGGTCAATGCCTACACCGGCCGCCACGCCGAGCTGCTGCTGGCCGTGGCCGACCACGCCGCCATGGCGGTCGAAAACGCCCGTCTCTACGAGCGCGCGCGTGGCCTGGCCGCCCTCGAGGAGCGCCAAAAGCTGGCCCGCGAGCTGCACGATTCGGTCTCGCAGGCGCTCTTCGGGATCGGTCTCGGCGCCCGCACGGCCCGCGCCCTGCTCGACCGCGACCCGTCCAAGGTCGCCGATCCGCTCGATTATGTCGTGTCACTGGCAGAGGCCGCGCTGACCGAGATGCGCGCCCTGATCTTCGAGCTCCGCCCGGACGCCCTCCAGCAGGACGGCCTGGTCGGCATCCTCGACAAGCAAGCCGCCGCGCTGGCCGCCCGCCACAAGTTGAATATCGAAACCGATCTCGGGTCGGAGCCGGATGCCACGCTCGAGGTCAAGGAGGCGCTCTACCGGATCGGCCAGGAGGCGCTCCACAATGCAGTCAGGCACGCCCACGCCACCACGATCTGGGTCCGCCTCAACCAGGCCGGTCAGGGCCTGACCCTGGAGATCCTCGACAACGGCGTCGGCTTCGACCCGGAAGGCTCATTCCCCGGCCACCTCGGCCTGCAATCGATGCGGGAGCGGGCGGCCAGGATGGGCGCCGTGATCCTGGTCGAGAGCGCTCCCGGCGAAGGCGCCCGCCTGCAAGTCATCGTGCCGCCGGCCAGGTAACCCGGTCAGGCTGCCGCGCGGGAGCCACCGCTCGCGACTGAGTTGATCTTCTCCGCCGCAACCTCGGGGTTCTCGACCTGGAGCACGAGCCGTGCGTAGGTCTCGTCGCGCAGGGTGATGATCAGCGCGGTCTTCTTCTGGTCGGCGACCCAGAACTCGTTCTTGCCCTTCGTGCGAAACCGTCCGGCACTGAATCCGCGCGGAATCCCGGTCCCGAACACCTTCCATCCCGGTCGGCCCGCGACCGGCTCGACCGTCGCGTCGATTACGTGCGACAACGGGACCGTCAAGCTCCGCTTGAGCGACCAGACGACATCCCAACCACTGATTGCTACGTTCAGATCTGCACCTACGATGTTGACCTCAACCACGATCTGTTCCTCCTGAAACCACGCGCTGCAATCACAACCGCACCGCCGGAAACAATCTTCGCCAAAAGCCGCACGCGCGCCATCATTCGCGATACTGATCCGCTCTCCGTCGAAAGGCGGAGTTCGAATTCAGACCCCTGCCTCATGTGCGCCGCGCTGCCAGCAGATACAACAGAAGTATGAAAACCAGCGAAGGCAACGCAGCCGGATGGCCGGCGAGGGGAACTGTAATGAACTACCAGGCGATCCACGCGGAAGAGTACAAACACCACATCCGGGACCTGCACCGCGAGGCCGAGCGCCGCGCGATCGCGACCGGTTCCTACCAGGACGTGGCCGATGCCGGTGTTCGCTACATCCAGCAGCTCCAGCGCTTCGTCGGCGCGATCGTGATGTTCATGATCGCCCTCGCGTTCAGCGCCACGGCGCTCGTGCTCGATGAGGTCGGCGGCTGGGTCTACTGGGTCCTGGCGATCTGGGCGATCGTCCTCGTGGCCCGCGCAATCAAGCTCTTTGCTCCGGAGTTCACGATGCAGCCGCACCCGGAAGGCGCCGCCGCCTGAACCCGGCCACATACCAACCCTCTCTCCAAGGGAACAAGGGTGGCGCCAAAAGCGCCACCCTTGTTCCGTCGCCCGACAGCGGCCGTGGTCACTCCGATGCAGCCGGTTTCATGAATCCTTAATCGCCCATACCCATGATTCGGACGCGCAGTCGGCAGTCCGCCGCAGCCCGTCAACATGCATGGAGGAACTACATGTCCGTGTCCGCCCGGAAACGACTGAGCGGTTTGTCGATGAGCGGGATCATGATCCTGTTCGCAGCCTGCGCGCCCCTGTTCAATCCCGGTCGATCCCTGGCCTCACCGGTCGATTGCGCTGCGGCCAGCCCGCCTGCGGTCGCCGCCTCACCCGCCGCCAGTCCCGCGGCGTCAGCAGAGGCAATCCCAACCCAGGCGGCTATCCAGCAGGAAGTCAATCCTCCCGGCGATATCCCGGACAATCAGGCGTTTGTCGTCTACACCTCTGCGGATGGCGGCTACTCCGTCTCGATGCCGGAGGGATGGGCCCGTACGGAAAACGGTCCGGACGTGGCCTTCGCGGACAAGCTCCACACATTCATGGTGACGGTGCGCTGCGACGGCTCCGCACCGACGGTCGACTCCGTCAAGCAAAACGAAGTGCCCATGCTGCAGCAGCAGTTATCGGCCTTTGCCCTGACCGATGTCTCAGAGGTCGCCCTCCCGGCCGGCACGGCTATCAAGCTGCGCTATCAGATCAATTCACCGCCAGATGAGGTCACCGGCAAACAGTACCGGCTTGATGTCGAGCAGTTCGAGTTCTACCAGGACGGCAAACTGGCCAGGTTGTCGCTCGCCGTCCCGGCCGGGTCGGACAACGTCGATGTCTCGAACCTGGTCTCCAAGAGCTTCACGTGGGTGAAATGACGGCCCTCGAGGCGCACGACCTGTATCGCTTCTACCACACCGGGGACGACGAAGTGCTGGCCCTGCGCGGCGTCTCCCTTTGTGTCCAGCCAGGCGAGATCGTCGCCGTAACCGGACCTTCCGGGAGCGGCAAATCCACGCTGCTCGCCTGCCTGGCCGGGCTCGATGAGCCCGACGGCGGATGGGTCACCGTCGCCGGCGCGCGCATGAGTCGGCGCTCGGAGGCGGAGCGGGCACGGCTACGGGCGCAGCGGATCGGGCTCCTGTTGCAGTCCGGCAACCTCCTCGACCATCTCACGGTCACCGAGAACCTGCGCCTGGCGATTTCACTTGCCGCTCATCGTGATACCGGACGTGCCAAGCGCCTGCTGGACGAGGTCGGCATCGCCGACCGGCGCGATGCGTTGCCGTCAACGCTCTCCGGAGGCGAATCCGCCCGGGCCGCGCTGGCCGTTGCCCTCGTCAATGACCCCGCCGTCCTCCTCGCTGACGAGCCGACCGGTGAGGTCGATGCCGAAAATGAAACCCGCATCCTCAACCTGATTCGGGAGCGATCCGCCACCGGCGGTGCAACCGTGGTGGTCACGCACAGCCACTCAGTCGCCGCGGCGGCGCACCGGGTTCTCCACATCCAGGACGGGCGGTTGATCGATGGCTGAGCCGCTCGTCGTCGCCACTGGTCTGAGCCGGAGCTTCGGTCCGCCCGAAGCACCGGTTCAGGCCGTGCGCGA
>DASQCG010000243.1:0-5923 GCA_035634825.1 Thermomicrobiales bacterium
CAGTTCACGATCGAGCGGCTCGATTGGGCGCCGTGGATCGAGACCATCGCTGAGATTGGGCTGAGCGAAGACGACTTGGCAGCGGTCTACGAACAGGCGCCGAATGCCAAGGGCAGCCCGTATTTCGCAACGCTGGCGCTGGACCTTCCGGCGCTGGTCGAGCGGACTGGCCTCTTCAACAACACCATGCGCAGCCCCGGCGGAGCCTCAAATGCCGAGCGGGAACTGGCGGCGACGGCAGTCTCGCGGATCAACGGCTGCGTCTATTGCGCGTCTGTGCATGCGCAACGATTTGTGCAGTACGCGAAGCGCCCCGGGGTCATGGATCACCTTCTGGATCAGGGTGTTGATGCTCCGCTGGACGACCCGCGGGAGCAGGCAATCGTCGACCTCGCCGCGAAACTCACGCGCGATCCCGCTGGACTGACAGCGGACGACATCCGGCCGCTCCGCGATATGGGCGTGACCGATCTCGAGATCTACGACATCGCCCAATCAGCCGCGATGTTCGCCTGGGCCAATCGCCTGATGCAGACCTTGGGCGACGCAGTCTATCCGGAGTAGCCCAAGGTCAGGGTGCAGGGGGCAGGGTTCGGGGGTCAGTTCTTGGCGCCATTCACGTAGCTCTGATCCCTGACCCCTGATCCCTCTTCCCTGTTAGAATTGACATATCTGGGGCCGCACGGTCTGGTGCGGCGTGCCATGAAAATAGGGAGACATGCTTTGCCGAAGAAACCAGCCTACCGTAAGCCAGTCCGCAACACGGCACCTGCGCCCGGCACAACCACCGAGGAACGACCCCGCCGCCAGGATCCGGATGCGATCACCGTCGACGGCAAGGTCGTCGATGCGCTGCCGAACGCGATGTTCCGCGTCGAGCTCGAGAACGGCCACACGGTGCTCAGCCACCTGGCCGGCAAGATGCGCACCAACTACATCCGCGTGCTGCCAGGGGATCGCGTTACGGTCGAGTTGTCGCCGTATGACCTCACCCGCGGCCGCATTACGTATCGTCACCGCTAACCCGCCCCTTGCGGAACACGTGACCTCCGGGATATCGACTCACCGTCTTGACCGAGACCTATACTCAGGATGCCGCGCGACTGAAGCGGCAAAACGCAACGCGCGGTCTGGGTGCGACCTGTCCGTGGCTATGACCGGAAAGCTGTAGAGCCCGTGCGTTCCTGGCGTGTTCTCCTTGGACTTCTGATCAGCGCTGCGTTCCTGTTCTACGCCTTTCGCGGGCAGGACTATGGCGCGATTGTCGACTCCCTGAAGGGAGTCAATTACTGGCTGCTCATCCCGGCCCTGGTGCTCTATTTCTGCGGCGTGGTGGCGCGCACGTTCCGGTGGTCGGTCCTGCTCCGGCCGGTCAAGCACATCCACACCTGGGATCTGCTCCCGATCACCGTGATCGGCTTCATGGCCAACAACATCCTGCCGCTCCGCACCGGTGAAGTCGTCCGCTCCTACGTCCTCTCTCGCACTCAGGGCGTCCGTAAGACTGCCGCCCTGGCGACGATCGCCGTCGAGCGGATCTTCGATGGCTTGACGATGGTCGGTTTCATGCTGGTTGCGGGGCTCTTCGTCGATTACACGTCGGCCCTGCGTCATGTGATGACGGTCGCCGTGATCCTCTTCATGATCGCGATTGTCGTCCTCGGCGTGATGACGTTCGCCGCCGGAATGCGCACCAGGTTCATCCGGTTCGGCGTACAGCTGCTGCCGAACACGCTCGCCGGACGGATCGAGCATATGGCGGAGTCCTTCTTCTCCGGCCTGGCCGCGCTGCGCAGTCCACAGGCGGTCGGTCTCGTCGCGCTCTCATCAATCGTGGCCTGGTCATTCGAGGCATCGATGTACCTGGTGATCGCGCGGGCCTTCGGCGGATCGATCAAGACGGTCATGAGCGTGCCCGCGACGCTGCTGACGACCGGCGTGGCCAACCTGGCGACACTGGTGCCGTCCTCGCCCGGCTACGTAGGGCCATTCGAGGCCGGCATCAAGACCGTCCTCGAGGGCGCGTTGAACGCCTCGGGTTCGCAGGCGCTGTCGTATGCGATCCTGGTCCACGCATCGCTCTGGTTCCCGGTCACGGTCTGGGGCGCAGTCGAGTGGTCACGCATGCATCTGTCGCTGAAGCAAGTCCGCGCGGCAGAGGAGACTCCAGCATCTGTGCTTGCGACATCGGGCGCTCATTCCGAAGCCACCGGGCTCAAGGAAACCATCACGCGTACGAACGCGGCATAATTCCCCTTCGTGGATACATTTGAGGCCGTGATCCTGGGCTTGGTGCAGGGTCTGACTGAATTCCTGCCCGTCTCATCATCCGGTCACTTGCTGATCGTTCCCTGGCTCTTCAACTGGGATCAGCCCGGCCTGGCCTTCGATGCCGCGCTGCATTTCGGCACGCTGATCGCGGTGGTGGTCTATTTCCGGGCCGAGCTGCTCCGCATGATCCAGGCCATTCCGCTCGCCTTGCGCAATCTCGGCACGCTGCTGCGTGGCGGGACGGTCGCCGACCCACTTGCCCCGGACGCCCGCCTTGGCGTGTTGATCGTCATCGGCTGCATTCCCGGCGGCATCGCGGGCGTGCTTGGGCAGGACGCGATCGACCGGTTCTTCCACTCCGAGGAGCACCAGGACCGCGCGATGCTCGTAATCGCATTCTTGCTGGCCAGTTTCGGAATCTTGCTCTGGGTCGCCGAGCGAATCTCCCGGCGGACGCGACCGATGTCGGACCTGCGATTAACCGACACGATCATCATCGGTCTCGCGCAGGCGATCGCCCTGATGCCGGGTGTGTCCCGCTCGGGCGTGACGATGACCGCCGGGCTATTCAAGGACCTGAAACGGCCCGACGCCGCGCGGTATTCGTTTCTGCTGGGTCTTCCGCTGATCCTGGCCGCGAGCCTGACCGGCATCAAGGACCTGATGGACTCAGGGGCCGGAGACATCGGCACGGCGCAGATCGTCATCGGCATCACGGTCAGCGCGATTTCGGGCCTGGCGGCGATCTGGGGCCTGCTCAGGCTCCTTCAGCACGCCCCAACGACCGTCTTCACCATCTACCGCATTGGCCTGGCGGCCCTGATCGTGATCCTGATCGCGACCGGCGTCCGCTAGATCGGCGGGACGATTTCGGCCGGCGGTTTGGACCAGTCCAGGCGCTCGATCATGTAGTGGCTGCGGGAGACCATTGCCTCCTGCAGAATCTGGCCGCTTTCGGTGCTGATCCAGAGCGTGTAGAAGGCGGGCGCCAGGACCGACTGCGGCACGTAGAAGTGCAGGGCCTGCGCGTTCTGCCCACCAATCTGTTCCTGGTTGCCGAGCGCAAAGTTGGTCGCGCCGTCCCATTCCTGGACCCAGGTTGATGGTCCGCCCGGCTCTGAGTCGTCGGTCACGCGCCATTGGCCGGTCTGGTCGAGCAGGTATCGCTTCCCGTTGAGCCGGATCATCTGGATCTGCGGCGTCTGAATCTGCAGGCCGCCATTCGACCAGACCTGGTCCGAGATTTCGACTCCACCGTTGCCACCGGAGAGATCCTGGCTCATCACCGACCAGGTTTGTTGCGTGAACTGCTGCACCGCCGTGTTGTAGAGCGCTTCAGCATTCGGATCTGTCGTGTTGCCGGCCGTCTGATCGAATCCGGCCACGTTCGGGTCTGGTACGCGGACGATGAATTCGGATGACACGTCCTCCGCAACACCGGCGCGGCGTGCCGTGACCACCGCGCGCCACCAGCCGTTCGCACTGAAATTGACGCCGTTCGACTGGAAGCGGCCGTCGCCGAGCGGGGTCAGCTCCACCGAGCGGGGCGCAATCGGCAGATCAATCGACGTCAGGTCGATCCGCATCAGCTGCACATCAGTCAGTGGCGGATGATTGACCGCCTGCGGGGCGCCCGAAGCGTCGGTTTCGACCGTCAACGGCGGGCCCTGAGTCGCGTAGGTCGTCAACGTGTTCTGGCCAGTCTTGGCCGGATCGATGGTAAGGCGGACGAAAACCTGATCCGCTGTCAGCTCCGACGAAGTCGGCATGGCGAGATCGATCCGGGCCAACTCTCCGTGCGAGACCTGCGGTGGGGCAAGCAGGGCCAGGGTCGAAGCAAAGGCGACGGCGATCGCCACCAGCCCCAGCTCGAACCGTACCGAGTTGCGCATCAGCGACGGGAGCGCCTTGAGGGAGCCGCGCAGGCTGAGGTGGTGGTACGCGGCCAGCCCGAGGATAAGGGCCACCACAACGACCTTGCCGATCAGCACCCTGCCGTAGTCGGTGGAGGTGAGCGTATCCAGGTTAGGAAAGATGAATCCGGCATTGATCACGCCGGCAACGATCGCGATTCCGGCCAGCGGCAAGGCCCGTTTTGCGAATTGGGTCAACTCGCGGACCCGATCCGACTCGGGTGCAAGCACCAGCAGTGCGAGCGCCCCGATCCAGAGTCCCACGGCGGCGTTGTGCAGAAACGCGACACCGGTCGCGGCCCAGGTCCAGGTCTCCCGGCCGGCCGCGTGCGAGGTCAGGGCCAGTCCAGCGATCCCGACCAGACCGGCGGCGCCGACGGCCATTCGCCAGTAATCGCCCGACCATGGCAACACGCTGATAACGAGCGCGATTGCCAGTCCGATCAGGCGCACCCACCAGCCGTTCGGCTCAGCGCGAATCGCGTCGAGGATCGAGCCGCTCTCGGCGCCCGATGGCGGAAAGGCGGAGAGCAAGACTGGATCCAGCAGGGTCGCCACGACCGCGACGGCCAGTCCGCCCTGAACGATGCGCCGCCGCCGTGGATCGGCAAAGAGCAGCAGCATTCCGACCGCCGGGGCCACACCGAGGAAGGCAAGCCACCGCAGAAGGACTGCCCAGGCCGGCGGCCGTTGTCCCTCGACCGTCGCGGCGGCCGGTGCGCGGTCGGTCCCGCCGACCCGAAACGCAAACGAACCGGAAAGCGTGTGGCCATCGGTCAGCGAACGATTGCTCCAGCTGACGGTGTACGCGCCGATCGAAAAATCGCTCGACGAGACGAGCACCACCCGGTCATTGGTGGGGTCGATCCTGGGCGCGTTGAGCTTGACCGCCCGGCCATCCTGGTCCACCGCGGTCACGACCACGCCCGAGATATCGACCGGCTCCGAGAAGGTCATCTCGAGCTCCAGCGGCGGCGTAGCCTGGAGCGAATCGGCCGCAGGTGCGGATGACACAAGATTGGCGTGGGCGAATGCTGTGCGGGGCAACGACAACGAAATCAGCATGAGCGCGAGCAATGCGAGCAAACGGCGGAAATTCACGGTATGGCCTCGCTCCAGGTGGGAGTCAGACGGTAGTTCTCTCATGTCAATACGACGCGCAATTCCGGGAGGATGATCGACAATGCGCCGATCATACCTGCAACCCGTTTCCAGGTTGGGCGCGAACGCTTCGAGTCGTATTCGGATCATCGCGACAACCGGTTGCCCGTCGATTCCCGTATTCAAGGAGGTCGGAGTACGATCCTGACGTTGAACCATTGGTCAATCCGGAGGCATGCGAATGAGTGCCAGCTTTGTCAAAGTCCGATTGATCCGAAATCGCCTCGCAGTTGCGGCCGCTGTCCTGCTCCTGCTGGTCGCCTTCGGTTGGCGACAGGCCGATTCGGTGCGCGCGCATGCCGAGTTCGACCACTCGAATCCGGCTCCGAACTCGACCGTCGCGGCGCCTCCCACGATCGTCGAAGCGTGGTTCACTGAGGATCTCGACTCGAACGGCACCAATTTGTCGGTCTTTGGGCCGGACGGCTCGCAGGTCGACAAGGGCGACTCAGCGGTCGATCTTTTTGACCCGCTGCGCCGGCACGCTACCGTCTCGCTCAAGGACGGGCTTGGGCCAGGCGTGTACACGGTAAAGTGGACGTCGGTCTCGTCGATCGATGGCGACACGGCCAACGGCA
>DASQCG010000244.1:0-1856 GCA_035634825.1 Thermomicrobiales bacterium
GCCGTCAATGCGATCATTGCGCAACCCCCTGTAACCGTGGCGGAGTTGGCCGCGGCCTTTGTCGCGGGCATCGAGGAACAGCATGGCTGAGAGTGGACGAATTGCGCGGCTGCATGCGGTCGAGATCCTGGACTCGCGCGGTCGCCCGACCGTTCAGACTACCTGCGAATTGACCGACGGCACGCGCGCGACGGTCTCCGTCCCCTCCGGCGCCTCGACCGGCGCCGCCGAAGCGCACGAGCTGCGGGACGGTGACCCGGACCGCTACGGCGGCCTCGGAGTTCGCCTGGCCGTCATCAACGTCAACAGCGAGATCAACCAGGCGCTCAACGGTCGGCCGATCGAGAATCAGTCCACGATCGACCAGACCTTGATCGAGCTCGACGGCACGCCGGACAAGTCGCGTCTCGGCGCAAACGCGATTCTCTCCGTCTCACTGGCGGTGGCGCGAGCCGCGGCAATGCGAAACCGGGTGCCGCTTTACCACCACTTCGCCAACATGATTGGCCGAACCGTCGGCAATCCGAGCCTGCCGCGGCCGACCGTCAACCTGTTCAGCGGTGGCAAGCATGCCGGCGACCAAATCCCGATTCAGGATGTCCTGATCACTCCGCTCTCAGCCCAGACCGCCGACGACGCGATGGCGCAGATCAGCGCGGTCTACCAGGCAGCGATCGAGATCTGCGGCATCAAGTACGAGATGCGCGCGCTGGTGGCGGACGAAGGTGGTCTGGCGCCGGATTTCGCCTCGATCGACATGGCGCTGGGCGACGCGATTACCGCGATCAAACGGGCCGGCCTCCAACCCGGGATCGACATGGCGCTCTGCCTCGACGTTGCCTCCAGCCACTTCTACAGCAATGGACGATACCGGATCGAGAACCAGCTCCTCTCCAGCGCGGAGATGATCGAGGTCATTGCCGGCTGGACCGATACCTTTCCGATCCTGAGCGTCGAGGACGGTCTGGCCGAGGATGACTGGGAAGGCTGGCCGAAGCTCCGCAGTCGGCTGCGCGATCAGGTCCTGGTCCTCGGCGACGATTTCCTGACCACCAACCCGGAGCGGATCCGCCGCGCGATCAAGACGAAGGCGGCGACCGCACTCCTGCTCAAGGTCAACCAAATCGGCACCCTGACCGAGGCAGCTGAGGCATTGCGGCTGGCCCGGGAGGCCGGCTGGGCAGTAGTGGTCAGCGCACGCTCGGGCGAGACGGAGGACGACTGGCTGACAGACCTCGCCATCGGCTGGGGCGGGGACCAATTGAAGGTCGGCTCCGTGACCCGCTCGGAGCGCCTCGCCAAGTGGAATCGCCTGCTGACCGTGGCCGACGAAACCGGCTGGAGCCTCGCCCCGTGGCCGAATCGCGGCGCAAGCTGATCAGCCATTCCGTCTGAATCGCCTTCGGACGATCAGGTCACAGGTGGACTCGCCCCGGGCCTTGCCATGTGGCAGGGTTCCTTCATTTCGAGGTCATTGCGTGTGACGAGGGGGAAGCTATGGGCGCCTGGGGTACGGCGGTATTCGACAACGACGATGCGGCCGACTTCGCGAATGAGATCGAGGACGCGGGCACATTCGCGGAGATGCGGGAGTTGCTGGATCGCGCCCTGACGACCGTTATCAGCAGCGACGAGTTCCTGGATAACGGGGATGCCGGCATCGCTGCCGCTGCCGCGGCGCTCGTCGCCGCCTGGGACAACCCCGATCTTCTCGGAGAGCGAGCGTACTCGCTTGAAGAATGGCCGAGGTTCGCCGAGACATTGCCGGATGCGCTCAAGACCAAAGCCGGGCAAGCGCTGGACCGCGTGCTTCGCCCGGGCGAGGATAACGAGCTGTTCCTGCTCTGGGACGAGGC
>DASQCG010000245.1:0-2400 GCA_035634825.1 Thermomicrobiales bacterium
CAGTCGCCGCCCATCGAGATTCCGAGCATGCAGCCGACCATCCAGATTTGCAGCAGGCGCCGCATGGGATCGCCGGATTCGACCAGGAACTGGCGTGGGATGATGCCGAGCGCCGACTGCGTCCGCAGCTCGTGGTGGACAGACCGGCTTGGGCGACGTGGCTGATGCCGGGAATCAGACGTCATGAACGCGGCGAGCGCGAGCAGTCCAAGCAGGATATAGAGCGGCCAGATTCGGGCCGAGAGATCGCTCAGCGCCCGCACATGATGGTGAACCGAGCCGGTCGCAGAACTCTGCCGGGTCAGGCGGTATCCGACCGATCCGTAGACGAAGGCATCGAAGCCGATCCGGTAGCCGTGGTAGATCGCCGGAACGAGCGACGTGCCGAAGCCGAGCATCACGGGCAGGCTGCGCCGCGCCGTCAGCCGGACGAAGTGATCGGTATCGACGGTCATGACGGCAATAAAGCCAATTGCGACGAACAGCGACATCACCCCGGACGGCTTCAGCTGCGTCGCGATTCCGATCAGCAGGCCGGTGGCGGCCAGCCAGACCGGGCTCCAGTTGCGCTCCCAGGCGCGAATCAGCGTGATGATCGCGAAGGCGGCCGGGACAGCCATGAAGGTCTCCGCATTGGCGGTGAAACCCTCGATCGCCGGTGAGCCCATCATCACGGCGAAGACCATCACCGCTCCGGCCGCCACGCCGGGTCCGCGCCAGTGCCGGGCAATCATCCAAACAGCGGTCATGGTCACGATGTTGAACGCCCAGGCGACGAGGCGAAGGTCGAGCGTGCTGCCGCCGAGGAACTTGATCACCGTCCCGTAGACGACGAAGATGCCCTGCGGCCGGCTGATCCAGATGTCGTGATAGAGGTGGCCGCGGCCATCGAACCAGCGCTGGGCGGCGTATGCATACCCGCCTTCGTCGGAGACCATGGGCAGGTTGAAAAGTCGCCAGGTGAGCAGGAACGAGATCAGCGAACCGAAGCTGATCCAGAATGCGGGGGACGTTCGCACGGACGCTGGCAATCGCCACCGCCACGGAGCTCGCTCCATTGTGCGCAGTCGTCTCCTCAATGTACTCGCTGTTCGTTATGAAGCGGAGCGCGGGTATCGGGTTGCACCGCCGATCAACCGCGAAATGATACGACGGAGACTCGTCCATATTGTGCCCCGCGCAACCGATTTATGTACGCCTGCGGGGCCCATTTTGGTTCCAATGTATCAGCATTGTCAGCCATTGCCACCGGCCAGCGCGCCCTCGAGCAGGAAGTCGCTGCTGGGTTCCGAGCTGCCCGGCGCCGGCTCCTCGGAGACTGCGATCCGGGCGAACGTAGGCGTCTCCCCGGGCAGGCGCTGGACCGATTCGCCCTGCTGGTTGACGAGGAAGGTGGGGCCCGGCTCCCACGCATTGCTGCCGCTGCGCTGGAACCAGACCTGGTAGACGCGGTCCTGGTCCAATTCGGGCAATCCTGAGATGTCGATGATGACCCGCGAATCGGCTAACGAGTAGAAGACAGTGCCGCGCGCGCCCTCCGGAGCACTGGCGGTCGGAGTGAGCGTAAATGCGCTGGCGTTGGCAGCCTGGCGGAACTGATCGACCTGACGACGGAGCGCCGTGATCTCATCGTCCTTGGTTGCAATACGGTCGCTTAGTGAGAGCGCCCAGAGGACGCCGATCGCCGCGATAAGCGCGAAGACGCCGATCAGGATCGATGACGGCCGCAATCCGCCGAGGCTCGGCATTGCGGGCCGCGCAATCGGTTGCCGGCGGGGAGTCTCCACCCGGCGCGTCGGCTCGGTCGAGGCGCGCTCGACCGGCGTGGCCACCGGCGCGGCTGCCGTGCTTGCGGCCGGAGCAGGTTGGGTCTGATAGAGGTTGAGCAGGATATCGGCGACCGGCAGGAGCGTCGCCACCTCTGCCCGGAGCACCGCGGAGCGGGCGTACTCCTGGGCGGCGGCGGCGGCATCGTCCGGCGGCAGCACGCCGAGCACGAAGGCGCCGGTCGCCTCGGCCCACGCGAGCGTTTCCGGCTCTGCTTCTGGTTCTGGCTCGGGGGCGGAGACATCTGCTTCCGCCGATGTGCTGGTTGCGGCTACGCCATTTTCGGCGGGGAGCTCTTCCACTACGGACGACTGTTCGGCGGTCTCGTCGTCCCGCTCGTCTGCTTCCGCGTCGTTTTCGGGGAGGGTGGCTTGTTCACGATCGGTCAAAGCTCGGACTCTCCCAGTTGCTCGATCAGGGATTGGCGCAGGCCGAGCAGACCGGATCGCAAATTGGCCTCGACCTCATTCGGCTCGATGCCGAGTTGGGCGGCCGCATCGGGCACGGACAAGCGCTCCCGCGTGGCCAGCCGCAGGGCATCCCGCTCGAGTGGAGACAGCCCGCGAATGCCCT
>DASQCG010000246.1:0-5314 GCA_035634825.1 Thermomicrobiales bacterium
GGTTGCGTGATCTCCATGCCGGTGACAATGATCGACGACGCCCGGAAATCGAGTCGGCTGTTTATCAGGTCCTGAACCCAGGGGTCGGAAATGCACCTCTCTCAGGCATCGGCAACCATCAATCAGGAGTGCGGCATGACTCTTGACCTCTTTGCGGGAATCTCGGTTAGCGACTACGCGGCGGCGCTCGCCTGGTACGAGCGACTGCTCGGCGCCCCACCCGCGTTCTTCCCGAACGACCGGGAGGCCGTCTGGGAGCTCGCGGAGCACCGGTACCTCTACATCGAGCACCGGCCCGAGCATGCCGGACACGCCATGTTGACTCTCTTCCTCGAAGACTTCGATGACCGAGTCGCCCAGATCGCCGAGCGGGGACTCGAACCCGCGATTGAAGAGGTCTACGAGAACGGCGTGCGCAAGACGACCTACCGCGATCCCGACGGAAACGAGATCGGATTCGGCGGCGCTCCACTCTGATCGGAGCAGGTCACGGCGCAAGTTAGCGCGCCGTGACATGTGCTCACGGAAACCCGGGACTACTGCTGTCGCGCGTCTTCGCCTCCCCAAACGTCGTCGTGCAGATACTGCAGGGCGATATGGGTCAGCTGCGCCGCGACGAAGTCCGCCTGATCGGGGGACAAATGAATCGCCCCGTCGCCGTCCGGATGGCGACTCTCGACAATCACTTCCTCAACCACCGGCGGCTGACTGGCCATGACATGCCCAACCGGCCAGACCCGCGCTCCGCAGTCGCGCATCGTGTGCTCCGCCGGCCCCGGTGCGTGATCCGCCACGACCCCGGCAAAGGATAGGTCTTCATGATGGAGACACCCGATCGCTACGAGAGCGAGACGGCTCTGGACGTAGAGTGCCTGCTGGGGCGAGAGATGGATTTGGCCGTTGCCGGACGGATGTCGACTTTCGACGATGATCTGGTCCAGGGATGCACGCTGGTCTTGCGCGATGACAGGCCACGCATCGGCCTGAATCGATCCGAGATAGTGGCGGTGCATGGCGCCCCTCCCAATCTCGCGCGGTGTCCTGGTGTGTACAACCGACCCTCGGCTCCGGCACCGCAGCCGCTCAGGCGAGCGGTCGTCCTCACGCTATCACCGGACTGGTCAACCAGGCGCAACACGCGCCTGAGAGATATATCAGTTCCGCAACAGTTCACCGGCACGCGCCGCCAGCCGCATCAGTACATGATCATGCCGCCATCGACATTAATGGCCTGTCCGGTGATGCTGGCCGCCTCGTCAGACGCCAGATAGCAGGCGAGTGACCCGATCTCAGTCGCCTCAATGGCCCGGCCCGTCGGGACCTTCGCGAGAAAATGGCGCTCGATCACCTCGTCTGGCGGCATGTTGTGCACTTTGGCGAGATCGTTGACCTGCCCCAGGATCAGCGGTGTCATAACCAACCCCGGGCAAATCGCGTTCACGGTAATGCCGTCCGATGCCGCCTCCATCGCTGCCGTTCGCGTCAATCCGATCACGCCGTGTTTCGCCGAGCAATAGGCCGCCTTCCCCGGTTCGCCGCGCTTGCCATTGATCGAGGAGATGTTGATGATGCGGCCCCACTTCTGTGCCCGCATCGCCGGCAGCACCGCCTGGATGAAGAGGAACGGCCCCGTCAAGAGGACTGCAATCAACTGATTCCACTTGTCCAGCGGGTAATCGTCAATTGGGCTGACGTATTGCAGGCCCGCGTTGTTGACCAGGATGTCGATCCGGCCCCGATTCGCAACGGTCTCGTCGACCGTCTTCCGGATCTGATCTGGTTGCGTGACGTCACCCTCTGACGCCACCGCCGAGCCTCCCGCAGCCAGAATTACCTCGACCGTGGCCTTGGCCGCTTCGAGCCGGAGATCCTGGACCACGACGTGCGCGCCAGCTCGGGCCAGCTCCGACGCGATTGCCGCGCCGATGCCACTCCCGGCGCCGGTCACGATTGCGGTGCGATCGGCCAGCGGGTCAGTCATCGAACAATCCTTCCAATTGAATGACCGGAGAGCAGGTGCATTTGGTGCGCGTGCCCTCCGGTTAGCAACGTACTGGAACTACTGCAGCTCGTACGTGAAGTCGTACTCTGTGCCCTTGTCATTCCGGGCATGCAGCTTCATCTGGCCGCTCGCGCCCGCATAATCGCCGGTCCCGCCGGTGATCGTCATCACCGAGTCCTTTGTGTCGTAAAACGGCCCCTCGACCGTGATCTGCCCGCCGTCGAGCATCACCGTCCAGACGCACTCCCACGACTCGCCCACCACCGCGCGCACGCAGAATCCCTGGTCCGTACCGAGCTGCTTGGCATTCGCCTCGTCATAGACCGGGTTCCCGAACCCGAGCAGGTCGCCGACAGTATCGCCCGTGTCGCCGAGGTCATTGACGGTGTCGCTGTCGGCATGTTCGACGAGTTTGATCGTGGTCGACGATGCCCCGGCTCGCGACGGTCGTAACGACGGAACTGCGACGATCAGAGAGGCCAGCAGCAACACGGCAACGGCAATCAGGAGCGAGCGATACGTCAGCCGAATAGTCATCGTCGTCTCCTCCACTGCGCTCACCGGGACGGACCACCCGCCCCGCTCCCAGCGGCATCCCCTGTCACCGGCTCCTGCAGGAACCGACCGGATCAATTGACTACTCGACCCACCCGGGTCCAGGAACGCACCCATCCTACACCCGCCCGTAGCGCCCGCAACTCAGTTGTGGATGAATTACCCGGCTAGCGGTGGTCCGGTCCCCACGCGCCTTCGACCTGGCGGAGGATGCCGAGCTCGCCGACGTGGTACGCGTTGTGGTCGGCGACGATCAGTATCTCGCGCAGGATGTTGTGCTCCGGAGTGCTTGGCACGGGCGCGAACAGATCGGTCGATTCGTCCGACACGATGCCGATCAACTGCTCCAGATCACGATTGAACGACGCAATCGTCTCGTCCCACTGCTGCTTCGTCGCCTCGGCATCCGGCGCCGGCCAATAGTCGCGCGGCCACTCCTTCTCGCGGTAATCCGCGCTCATCACGTACTCGAGGATATCAAGCTGGGTCAGCCGCAAATGCTCGAGCAGATGCCAGAAGGAGTACGGCACGTTCCGCGGTCGCACGTTGATCATACCCTCCGGGAAATTAGCCACCGCCTCCGAGAACGGCATATGCGCATTCCCACCCCGCAACAACCCGATCAATTGTGCTCGCAGCGGATCACTCGACGTCATGGCGCGCTCCTTGTGCTGACAATCCACCATCCGATCCCGGTCCCGATCTCCGATTGACCAGGCGGGTACGCTGATATCTGACGCTAATCATTCATCATCTGACCTCCGAAGTGACCGATCCCGCTCCTTTCGGGCCGCCCAATCTGGATAACGGTCCTGAGATCCAATTGCCAACTTCACCCCCTCCGCTCGCAGCCGTTCGGTCACAAAAGTCCACTAGCCACGTTACCCCTGTTGAACACGAGCGTCATGCATCAGGAGAGCCTGGGATGAGGAGCACAGCACCTCAACCAATGTTGGAGGATCGGTCGGCCTCGACCATCCCTGACGCGCTGCTCGTCCTCGACGCCCAGGACGATCGCGCGGCCTTCGGGCCGCTCTATGATCGCTACTTCGATGACATTTTCCGCTTCTGCTATTACCGCCTCGGCGACTGGCAAGAGGCGGAGGATGCCGCTGGCGATATCTTTGCCAATGCGCTCGCTGGCCTCAGCCGTTATCGCGCCGGCGACCTCCCCGGTAGTTTCCGAAGCTGGCTCTTTGCCATCGCTCGCAACGCGGTAGCAGATCGCCATCGGAGTAACTCCCGTCGCCCGTCCGATTCACTGGATGTGGCCGCGGAAATTCTCGATGGCGCGCCGACTCCCGAGGAGGCTGCCCTGGAGTCCGACAATCACCAGTACATGCTCCGTCTGCTCGATCAACTCAAGCCGGCTCAGCGCGATCTGCTGCAGCTGCGCTTGGCCGGTCTCAGAAATGCGGAGATCGCCCGCATCCTCGGCCGGAGCCACGACGCTGTTCGCAAAGAGCAGTCGCGGATCATTCAGGCGCTCCGCCACACGCTCGAGTGCGATCCAGATCAGGAGGTGCCGCATGGTTGAGCTCGATCGTGATGGCCAATTCCTGGATCGCTTTTGGGACGACCTGGTCGTCTCAGATGACGCCAACCCAGGGAAGCTCGACCCCCGGGCCGCAGCACTCGTCCGGCGCATGCAAGCGCTTGCCGCTACACCACCTCCGACCTCCGCCGCGCGCGAACGAGTCCGGAGCCGACTGAACCTGCCTACCAGCAATGCACCACATCAAGAGGAGTCACCGATGACACTGACAATGGACCTCCTTCAGCCAGTACCAATTCGCCCGAACGGACATCTCCGATCAAACCGGGCGCGCAACCTGACACCGATTCGCAAGCTCTCATCGAGCCATCAGTGGGTCGCCGCTCTCCTTACGGCGGCATTGATCCTGCTCACCCTTGCGGCCGCGTTCGAAGCCATCCGTTCCGGGGAAGGAAACCCGAACGACGGCGCAAAGATTCCGGCAGGATTCGCGCCCGCAACTCCGTCTCCGAGCGCCTCGCCTACGACTGAGGGCCTGTTCGATGTCGGCGGACACAAGCTCTACATCAAGTGCACCGGGACCGGTTCGCCCACCCTCGTCTTCCTCAACCGGCTTGACGAGACAAACCTGTACTGGGGCGATATCCCGGGCGCCTTCGCGCAAGACACCCGCGTCTGCGTCTACGACCGGGCCAACCAGGGGAAAAGCGGGCGAGCGCCCATGGGCACAGCTGCGGATAGCGTGACTGATCTCCACAACCTGCTGACTGCGGCGCAGGTACCTGGGCCATACCTGCTGGTTGGCGATAACTTCGGCGGCCTGGTGGCCACTATGTATGCGGGAACGTATCCGGACGACGTCGCCGGCCTCGTGCTGATCGGACCACTCCATCCTTGGCAAGCCGAGGTGGAGTCGCTGATCCCGTCTAAATACCGGACAGGGCTCACGGACGAGCATGCAAGCAATCGGGAGCAAGTTGCCTATTACCAATCCCTCGACCAGGAACTTGAACTGTTGTCCAAGGTCGGGGATATCCCGGTGGTCGTGCTGGTTGGCGACAACATCGCGATCCCAGCAGAATGGCCTGTCAACCAGGTACGGGCCAAGACGTACGAGGAGTACCAGCGCTTCGCCGATGCCTTTTCGCAAGGCAAGATGATCCGCCTGCAATCCACCGCCTATATCGTGCAGACGGCGCCGGATCAGGTGATCACCGAAGTGCAAAAGGTCCTCACCGAGTTGCAGACAACGTAACCTGCTG
>DASQCG010000247.1:0-3393 GCA_035634825.1 Thermomicrobiales bacterium
CGTACGACGAGAGACGCGCACACGAAGATAATCGCCATCTCGATCAGGCCGATGCCGATCGAAACGAACTGATTAACGGCGTTCCGAATGTCCTCGCCCAATGCGCTGATCACCGTGACGCTCTGATCCGACACGCGGAAGCCGACTCTGATCGAGTGAGACGGAGGCGGCGGTAATCGCCCTTACTGCATCCTTGCTCGCTTCCCCGGGGACCTGGGTCAGCGGGACGGGAGATCGTCAACAACGACTACGCGGGCACGACGTTCGTGCCCTTCGTCCCTTCCACGATTCCCTCGATGTCCTGAAGCGAGCCGATCGCGGCCCGCTTGCCCGTTTGCTCAACGAACTGAATCGCGGCCGCCACCTTCGGTCCCATTGATCCGCCCGCGAAAGAGTGCTGATTCAACTCAGTGGTCGACACTCTGCCGAGTTTACGCTGGTCTGGTGTCCCCCACTCCAGGTAGACCCCATCGACATCGGTCGCCATGACGAACACATCGGCCTGGAGCTCGCGCGCGAGCAACTCACTTGCCAGGTCCTTGTCGATTACTGCCTCGATACCGCACAGCGTGCGAGTTCCGTCCGTCGCGTAGGCCGTCGGGATTCCCCCACCGCCGGCGCAGATGACGATCGTTCCGTGTTCGAGCAACCACTTGATCGGCCGGATCTCGAAGATCCGCTTGGGCAGTGGAGACGGAACGACACGCCGCCACTTGGCTCCATCCATCTTGAAGACCCAGCCCTTTTCCTGCGCCAGGCTATCCGCCTCCGCCTTGTCATAGATCGGACCGACGAACTTGGTGGGGTCGCCGAACGCCGGATCTGCCGGATCGACCTCGATCATGGTCAGGAGGGTCGCGAATGGCACTTCGATAGGGAGCAGATTTCCGAACTCCTGCTCGAGGACATACCCGATCATGCCCTCGGTCTCGGCGCCCAGGACATCGAGCGGATACGGCTCAACCGCCGAATATGCCTGAGACTGAAGCGCCAGGAGCCCGACCTGGGGGCCATTTCCGTGCGACACGACGAGTTGATGCTTCACCGCGACCGGGGCGAGCGCATTCGCCGCGACACGGATATTGCCTCGTTGCACCTCGGCGGTCATTGGCTCACCACGCCTGAGAAGTGCGTTCCCACCGAGAGCAACCACGACTCGCATCTTGAGCTTCCTCCTCGCGGGGACTTTGGTTGGCAGCCCAACCAGCGCTGAATTCGACAGTCAGTGAGTCTGATCGATAATTGGACCGCCTACGTTTGAGCGGATGCGCCTGAGTAGCCTCCCATAGGCTCGACCATTGTCGGCTCGCTCGCCAACGTGACCGTTGACGCCCACCCGGTCCGCCGCAGGACAAACTTGCCGGCCTCCATCAGCATCGCGGTGACTGCGACTGCGACGAGGCAGATGGCCCATTGCCTGGCTGTCAGGGAGACGGTATCGAACATTCGCTGCAGGATGTTCAACGACGTGACAAGCAGTGTCAGCGCAAGACAGGCGAGAACGAGCAGATTGAATCGGCGATTTGCGATGGTCTCCATGCTGATCGTGGAGTGCTCAGGGTCTCGGGTGATGACCGCCATGATCACGTTCATGAGCGACAGTGTTACGAGCCCCATCGTCAGCGCTATTGGTAATCCGTATCGATCCTCTGCATCGCTGACGACGATCAGCGTGCCAATCGCCGCAATCAGTCCGCCCAGGCCGAGCCGGATGGCGAGCGGAGTCGGCATGATCGGTGCATCGGCAGGCCGGGGTTTGCGCTGCATGATCCCCGGCGTCGGCGAGTCGAATCCGAGGCCGATGGCAAGCAAGACCTGTATCGCGAAGTTGATCCAGAGCACCTGGAGCGGAGTCAAGGGGATTCCGTTTGCGACGTTAAAGACTCCCGCGAGTACGAAGAGCGCTATGAACGCGATGAGCGCCGCGATCTGGAAGCGGACGTATTTCGTGAGGTTGTCGTAAAGTGCCCGACCGCCGTCGACTGCTGACACGATCGTGGCGAAATTGTCGTCGGTCAGGATCATGTCGGCGGCTTCCTTGGTCACCTCCGTACCGGTGATACCCATAGCGACACCGATGTCGGCTCGCTTCAGCGCCGGCGCGTCGTTGACTCCGTCGCCGGTCATTGCGACGATGTTTCCATTGCGCTTGAGGACATCGACGAGTCGCACCTTGTCCTCCGGCGCAACACGGGCCATGACCCCAATCTCGTCGATCTGGCGGTCGATTTCGTCGTCGTCCATCGCGGCGAACTCGGTTCCAGTTATGGCGCGCCCTTCGATGCCGAGATTCGCCGCGATCGCTGCCGCTGTCGTCGCATGGTCCCCGGTGATCATCCGAACCCGGATCCCGGCCCCCTTACAAAGCGCGATTGCATCACGCGCTTCTTTCCGCGGGGGATCGACGATTCCGACGAATGCGACCAGATTGAGATCCTTGACGAGGCTGAGCAGATCAACGGAGGGATCGAACGTCTGTGGATCGAAGTCGCGGAATGCAATTGCGAGAACCCGGAGTCCCTGGCCAGCAAGCCGGTCGTTCTCAGCTAGAATCCGCTCCCGGTATGGATCCGCGGGCTCCAGCTCGCCCTTTACGTTGACAGCATCCTTCGAGAGTCCAAGCACGACATCCGGCGCACCCTTGACGTAGCACCGGATGACTTCCGTGCCATCCTCCCGCTGGATCCGGTGGAACGTCGCCATGAACTTGTAGGCTGAATCGAATGGCACTTCGGCGATCCGCGGATATCTCTTGCGCGTTTCGTCGACGTCTATCCCGCCCTTGGCGGCGAGAACGACGAGCGCCGCCTCTGTCGGGTCGCCGACGATCTCGCCACCGGATACCGCCGCATCCGTGCATAGGGCCATCGGCATCATGATCGGCTTGAGCGGCGGATCATCATCTCCAGCGACCCGCAGAATCTTGCCCTCTGTCGAATAGCCCTCTCCTTCGACGTGATACTTGCGACCAGCGATGACAAGCTCGCGGGCGGTCATTTGATTCAGTGTCAACGTGCCGGTCTTGTCCGAGCAGATTGCCGACGTCGAGCCGAGTGTCTCGACAGACCGAATTCGCTTGACGATGGCTCCGCGTTTCGCCAGCTCCTGCGTGCCCAGCGAAAGCAGCGTCGTTACGACGGCCGGCATGCCGGTCGGAATCGATGCGATTGCCAGGGTGATCCCCAGGAGGAACATGTCATCGAATGACTGGTCACGCGCGAGACCAATTGCCACCACCAGGACCAGTGCCACCGCGGCAGCCGCGGTGATGATTACGGTGAGTTGATCGAGCTGCTTCGTGAGCGGCGTCTTCTCCTCCTCGACATTGCTCAGCATGCCGGAGATGCGCCCAACCTCGGAATTCATACCCGTTGCCGTCACGACCATCTCGCC
>DASQCG010000248.1:0-3965 GCA_035634825.1 Thermomicrobiales bacterium
CGACCAGGCTTGCGCCCGGACTCAGGAAGCCCTCTCCGGTCAGCCCATAGTCGTTCGGACCGAGGTTCGACTCGCTGCCATCGGTGCCGATCAGGAGCCAGGATGCGGTCGTCGCGACCAGGAAACCGTCGCCGGTCGGGATCGGGCGGCCACCGGAAAGAGCGACCCCGGTCGACCTCCAAATCTCCTCGGTCCCGCCGGTGTTGACGTCGTATGCGAAGAGGATGACCGTGCTCTGATCATCGCCGGTCTCCCGCAGGTAGTAGGCAGACGTGCCCGACCAGCCGGCCGGGATGTCCTGCACCGCGCCGTCCCTGGCTGGATCCGAGATGGGCTCGACCTTGCCCGTATCCCCGTCGTAGAGCGCCACCGACGGCGTGCCGCCGGAGTGGGACTGGTAGAGCACCAGAATTCCGAGCGGCGACCAGATCGGATCGGCGCCGGCCCCGAGGTGGGCCATGATCGAGCCGTCGCTCATCGAGACAACCTGCAAGTCGGAGCCGCCCTGATCGGACGACAGCACCATCAACGTGCCGGGCGAGTTGACCCGGAGCGGACCAACCGGCGCGCCACCACTGGTGATGCCGGCAAGCCGGGCGGTGTCGTCGAGTAGGGCCGTGGTGTTCGATGTTTGGGAGCCGTTGGCTTCGGCGGTCGACCCACCGATCGCGGTCGTCTCGGCTGTGGTCTCCGGCGTTGCGGTCTCCTCGGCGGCTCCGGTGCCGTCGACCGGCACGATCTGCGTCGAGTTCGTTGGTTCCTCGACAGGCGTTTCGGTCGGAACTTCAGCAGGCGTTTCCGTCGGCACCTCGGTGGGTGGCGGTGGAGCCTCAGTCGGGGCCGAGTTGTCAGCAGGCGCGATGGTTGGCTGCGCAGGCTCTTCGGTGGCCGTCGCCTCAGGCGTGGGCGTCCGCGTTGGGCGCTTCGGTTTCGGAGTCTCCGTCGGCTCGGGCGTATCGGTTGCGGCCGGCTTGGGTGTGTTCGTCGCCGTTGGTTCTTCGGTCGGCGTCCTGGTAGCAGTCGGCTCCTTGGTCGGCGTGCGGGTGGCCGTGGGCTGAGCCGTCGCCGTATTCGTTGCCGTTGGCTCCTCGGTTGCGGTCTCCGTCGCAGTCGGCTCGCTCGTGGCCGTCCCGGTCGCCGTTGGCACCTCGGTTGCCGCCGTGGTCTCCGTCGGGGCGGGCGTTTCGGTCGGTTCCGGCTTCGGTGTCCGGGTCGCCGTTGGTTCCGGCGTGTCGGTCGGCGCGCTTGTTGCAGTTGGCGTGTCAGTCGGCACGCTGGTCTCGGTCGGTACTGGGGTTGGCGTGTCCGTCTCCGTCGGCACATTCGTCGGTGTGTCGGACTCAGTCGGCACGGTCGTCGGCGTGTCGGTTGGAGTCTCGTCCGGAGCCACGACGTTGACCGCATTGACCGGCGTCTCGGTCGGTATGACCACGCCCCGCGTGATTTCGCTGCTACTCGTCTGCGTTACCTGGTTGGCATCGCTGGTCTGGGTCGCGTTCTGGGCGACAACCGTGCCGGCCGTGATGGTCGGACCAAGCCGGCCGTTGTCGTCTTTGCCCTGGAAAAGGGCATAGCCGGCGATGACGAGGGCGAGCATGGCAGCAGTCGCCGCCATCGGTGCGAAACCGACCCGGCCGCCCATCAGACCACCGATCCGCTCCCAGATCGATTGCGGCTGCGCAATCCGCTCCCGGACCTGCCGGGAGACGGTCGGGCTGGCAGGCAAGCGGGGCAGGGACCGGATCCCGGTCGTCATCGCGTTCATCTGATCGGCGAACTGCCGGCAGGAGGTGCAGGTGGCGAGATGGGCAGCGAGGCGTTGCTCCTGCTGCGGGTTCAGGGGAGCGTCGAGCCGGGCAGAGATGAGCGCTTCCGCCTCGGAGTGGTTAAGCGGGTGCGCGGCCGAACCGTGACCGCGCGAGTGACCAGTCACCGCGCACCCCCCGAGTTGTCAATTCTGGCGGTTTCCATATCCACCGCGTGCTCCTTTTCGAGCGGATCGGTGTAGACATTCGCGAATGCCTTCCGCGCCCGAAAGAGGCGAAGTTTCGCGGCGTTTTCCGTGATGCCGAGGGCGTCTGCCGTCTCGGCGAGGGAAAGTCCCTCATAGTGCCGGAGGATGAGAACGGCGGCGTAATGCTCCGGCAGCTTGTGCAGCGCCTGCTCGACATCGTGCTTGTGGCCGACCGAGCGTTCAATCGATTCATTCGACGCATAGTCCTGTGTTCCCAGGAAGGGGACCCAGCGAATCAGCTTGCGCCGGCGGAGGTGGGAGATCGCGGTATTAGTAGCGATCCGGTAGAGCCAGGCCTTGAAGGCGAGGTCCGGCCGGGTATTCGGGAGCGCCCGGTAGGCCTTGACGAAGGCGTCCTGGGTCAGGTCTTCGGCCAGGGCGCGATCTCCGACCATGCGGTGAAGGTAGTTGAGGATCGGTGCGTGGTACCGCTCGAATAGCCGCTCAAATGCAACCGCGTCGCCCGAGCGCGCCCGGGCAACCAATTCAACATCATCGGACACGGGGTAACTCCGCGCCGGAGCTGGCAGCGCCGGAGACGCGGCGCTCAGCAGAAATCTGGTGGTTTGTATCGGTGGTGCTAACGCATCGGCCATCGACTAATCGATCCCTCTCCTTCGCAGCCCAAAACGCGCCACCGGAGAGACCGGTTTCGCTGGCTGAAAACTGCGCATGGAAAGGCGGGATTTGGTCCCGTGATGGTATGCCCATGGGGAAGGCAGGATACCAAATCCCGGGCCATCGCTGCCCGGAAATCGGACAGGTCATGTTTCACATGAAACATAATCTGTAGCGACGTGACCAGAGGAGGGATGGTGATCCTGAGGGAGGACCACGACATGGCGAGAGACGTTGAGCCGTCGGCCATGAGCAATTACGGCGATACCTTCGCCGAGGCGCTTGAGCTTTTCCTCGACAATGTGATGGGTCTCGTTTCCAACCCCGAAACTGGAGCAGTCAATCGTTCCGCACGATTTCAGGCTGAAGCGTCTTCTCTACCTGAACTGGCCCGGTCGGCGTTCGACGCAGTCACCGCGCTGGCTGACGCGTTCGAACTGGCGGTTACTCATGTCGCGGTCGACGGTTACCGATCGATAGAGGGTGGCCACCGCAGCTGGGGCACCGTCGAATTAGCTCCGCGAGCTGACAGCGATGATTGGCTCGAGATCGTCGACGGCCCAAACGTCAGCCGGGACGCGGATGACGGCCGGTGGCGAATCGACGTCTGGTTCGTTGGCAACTGAGCTGTGACTTTTAGTCCACCCGGGTGGACCGCCGAGCCCGAGCACGGATCCCGCCTACAATCTGGGCAGGAATCTGCAGATACTGAGACAGGGATGTATGAACGGTCAGGCGTTGGTCTATTTCGGCATTAGCGGAGGCACGCTCCTGCTAGCGCTGTCCCTCCTGCGCAAGCGCTACGTCGAGCAGGATCACACCGCGGTAACCTCCCGCGGCGGCTATACAATGTTTGCGATCCTGATGCTGATTTTTTCGATCGGCGCGTTTTTCGCCGGCTACTTCTCACGGAGCTGATGCCGACTATGCCTCACTCGCGCGATTGGCCCCGGATCGTCGGCGTGCTCCACCTGCCGCCCTTGCCCGGATCGGCCCGCGGAGGCACCGCTTCGTCGATGTGCGGAATCATCGACGCGATGCGGCGCGACGCCGAGATCTACCGCGAGGCGGGGATCGACACGGTCATCGTCGAGAACTACGGCGATCTGCCCTTCGTGCGCGAGCGAGTCGACGCCGCCACGACGAGCGCGATGACCCGGGTGGTCGACGTGGTCCAGCGCGAATTCGGCCTCACGACCGGTGTCAACGTGCTCCGCAACGATGTCCTGACCGCCGTCTCGATCACGGCTATGACAGGAGCCCGCTTCGTCCGCGCCAATGTCTATGTCGGGGTCATGCAGACCGAGTCGGGCATCATCCAGGGCTGCGCGCA
>DASQCG010000249.1:0-2122 GCA_035634825.1 Thermomicrobiales bacterium
GGCCAATCGGTCATCCTCGGCTATATCCTCGCCGGCATCGCGATCGGGCCGTATACGCCCGGCTTCGTCGCCGCTGAGCTCACAGTTACCGCGCTGGCCGACATCGGCATCATCTTGCTCATGTTCGCGATCGGCGTCGAGCTCTCCCTCGCCGAGCTGCTCCGCTCCGGCAAGGTCGCGACGGTCGGCGCCACGATCCAGATGCTGGCAATCATCGGGATCGGCTTCGGGGTCGGACTCTTGCTCGGTTGGAAACCGCTGGAATCGCTCTTCTTCGGCGCGGTGGTCTCGATCTCGTCGAGCACGGTGCTGGTCAAAATCGTCGGCGACACCGGCGAGATCGATTCGCCCCACGGTCGCCTGACGCTCGCCTGGTCGACGGTGCAGGACCTGGCCACGGTGATCCTGATCGTCGTGCTCTCGGCCCTGGCGACCGACAGCACGAACCTGGCCCGCGACATGATCTGGGAAGTGGCCAAGGCTGGCCTCTTCCTGCTCCTTCTGATTCCGATCGGGCTGCGGGTGCTGCCCTGGATCTTCGACTGGGTTGCCGGGCTGCGCAGCCGGGAGGTCTTCGTGCTATCGGTCGGCGTGGCGGCGCTCGGCCTGGCCTACAGCGCGACCTTCTTCGGGCTGTCGCTCGCGCTCGGGGCCTTCGTGGCCGGGATCGTCGTCGGCGAATCGGACCTTTCGCACCAGATCCTGGGCGACATCATGCCGCTGCGCGATATCTTCGCCGGCCTCTTCTTCGTCTCGGTTGGCATGCTGGTCGATCCCGGCTTCGTCGCCCGGCACCTGCCGTTGCTGCTGGTGACGGTATTCCTGATTATTGTGGCCAAGGGAGTCGTCTCGGCTGGGATCGCGATGGTGATGAGGACGCCTGCCCGCACCGCGATCCTGACCGGCGCCCTGCTGGCGGTCTCGGCAGAGTTCTCGTTCCTGCTGGCGCGGGTCGGGCATGATCTTCATGCGGAGAGCAACACTGTCTTCAACCTGATGCTGGCCGGCTCTGCCGTCAGCATCGTGCTGGCGCCGTTCGTGTACAAGGCATCCCAGCCGCTGGCCGAGGCGGTCGAGGCGCGGATGCCGGTCGGCGAGGATTACGGTGTCCTGGCTATGCCCGCCAACGAGCCGGAAACGGTTCTGCGCGGCCACGCGATCATCCTCGGCTTCGGCCGGGTCGGGCGGATCGTCAGCGACATGTTGCGGAAGCACGACTTCCGGTACGTGATCATCGAGGAGGATCCACGCCTGGCCAAGCGGGCGCAGGCGGAGGGGATCCCCGTCGTGCGGGGGAGCGCGGCGGCCCCGGCCGTGCTGGAGCATGCCAATCCGGGCCGGGCGCGGGTGCTCGTGATTGCGATCCCGGATCCGGTGGCGACCCGGATCGTGGTCGATTACGTGCGGGCGCGATATCCGCGGCTTGATATGGTGGTGCGGACCCACAGCGATGAGGAGCGGCGGTACCTGCTCAATCGCGGGGTGAGGACGGTGATTCTCGGTGAGTGGGAGCTGGCGCTGGAGATGACGCGGCACACGCTACAGCGATTCGGCCTCGAGAGCCTGGTGACCAACCAGATCATCAACCGGATGCGCAGCCAGGTCGAGCCGGAGCCAGTGGAGGAATTCATCGACGAGCCGACCCGCGACCGCACCAGCCTCGACGCCGCATTACGCCGAGAGCTGGAGGAACGCCGCCGCCCGGAGAAGCCTACCGAACCAGAGCCCACTCAGCCCCTACCCGCCCTAACCCGCCCCGCCCGCCGCCCAAGGATCAAGGACGTTAGGCCATAGGAATCGACAGGTGTCCGTGCCACGGAATCAGGAGCGCCATTCCTCATAAACCTTGTTTCGTTCGCGCTCCCAAAAAGTTTGCTTGTCGCTCTCGGAAGCATCCGCTTGCAACAGGCCGTGTTGTTGCGCAAGTCCGGCAAACCCCGGTCCCGGTTTACGGTTCGTCGAAGATACGGCCACTGCAGAGAGCATTGGCCGCCCAGATTGCAGTTCGCGATCTGAAATGGCACCGAGCATTATCCCGACCAAACGGCCCATGTTGCTACCTTGGCCCGGCAACCCCATAACCTGAGCAATTTCAGGATACGTGACTGTTGTCTCGTTTTCC
>DASQCG010000250.1:0-4397 GCA_035634825.1 Thermomicrobiales bacterium
GGAAGCGATTGCTCACGATCGCCAGCAGGCGTAGAGTGAAGGCATGGTCACGCAACCGCGTTCGTTCGTCGCGCGCCCGGGAAATCGAGACCGGCTGGTAGCCCTGCTCCGACCAGCCCATGGCGACTTCGGCCCGTTCACGATGCTGGCATTGGTCATTCTCGACGCGGTCCTCTGGATCGCCTTGCGACCGGCCGGCGAGCCCTGGCGCCGTCATATCGGGCAACTTTTCGGCGCAGAGTCCGTCCTACTTCTCACGATGGCGCTGGTCCTGATCAGCACGTTGCCCTGGATCGAGACGTGGTTCCACGGCATCGACCGTGCCGCGATCTGGCATCGCCGGGCGGTCATTGTCGGGCTCGTTCTCCTCGGTCCGCACATTCTGCTCGCGTCAAACCCGAATGGGTCAACGCTGGGCGGTCCGCTGGCCGCGATTGGGGCCGCAGGCCTGGTGACGTTGGCTCTTTGGTCCGTCTTGCCGCGCTGGCGAGCGATGTTGCCCGCGGCCCTGCGCGACCCAATCCTCGTCCTGCGAGATACGGCGCCGGGGAGGCTCGTGCGCAATGTCATCGACAACTACGAATGGTGGCGCATGGTTCACCGGACGACCGGCCTCTTCGTCGCGGCGGGATTCCTGCACGGGTTGCTCGATGCGACTGCCTTCGATGCGTCACCGGCGTTGCGGTGGAGCTATGTCGCGATCGGTGGGATCGGTCTCGCCTTCTACGTCTATCGCGAGATTCTGGCCCGCTACTTCCTTCCGTTTCACGACTACCAGGTCGCGGCCGTGACCGATCTGGGTGACGGCCTTGCCGAAATAGCGCTCGTGCCCCTGGGCCACCCATTGTCGTTCGTGCCCGGGCAGTTCGCGGTGGTCTATTTCGAAGCCAAGAACGGTTGGAACCGCCACCCCTTCACGATCGCCAGCGCGCCCAAGGACCCTGTGCTCAGATTTACCATCAAGGCGCTCGGCGACTTCACACGCCAGGTTCACACCATGATCCAGCCCGGCATGCCCGCCGTCATCAGCGGACCGCACGGGCGTTTCGACTACAACAATGGGACGCAACACCAGGTCTGGATTGCCGCGGGTGTCGGCATTACGCCGTTTCTGAGCTGGCTGCGCGCACTCGAGAGCGATCTCACCCATACCGTCGAGTTCTTCAGCACGTCCAGGGGCGAGGCGCCGTTCTCAGAGGAGATTCTCGCGATCGCCGAACGCCATCCCTCGCTTCATGTTCACTTGATCGACACGAGCACGCAGGGCCACCTGATGCCCGAGCAGGTGCTGGCCCAAATCTCGACCGCACCGGCCGACCTTTCCGTCTTCATGTGCGGCCCGGAGCCTATGCTCGAGCAATTCGAGGCGGCGTTTCGGTATGCTGGTGTGCCCCGTGCCAACGTCTTTCGCGAGTACTTCAACATCCGCTGAGCCATCAACCGAAGCGATCAGGCGAAGTGACGGCGTCAGGGGCACGGCAGAACCGGACTGTCCACAGGTGGTGTGTCAGCGGGCCGGAACCAGGAGAAGGGGACGGGTGTAGCGGCTGAGGACCTTCGAGCCGAAACTGGCATTCCAGAGGCCGGTCAGCCCGCTCTGGGCATGCGTCGCGAATGCGAGCAGATCGACTTCGAGCCGCTCCGCCTCAGCCAGTGTCGCCGACGCCGGATCTCCTCGCACGATGCTTACTTCGACCCGCACGCCGGACTCTCCCAGTAATCGCCGCACCTCGGTGGCATACCCGGCCAGGTTCGCCTCCTCGAGCTCGAGGATCGCGCGCGTGGTTCCGGGCACCAACGTTGCGACCGCCGCCCGGTCGCCGGGCAGCGTGCCAACGGTCGGTACAGCCAGGATGAGGTGAATCACGGCATCCAGCCCTTTGGCCAGGGCCATCGCGCACGGCAGAACCGTTTCGGCCTCTGCGGTCCCATTCACCAGTACGCCCATCGTCTGGCAATTGAATGCCCGCCCAACCGCCGCCGGGCTGAGGACCGGCACGAGCAGGACCGGCGCGATTCCCTCGCGAATGACCTGTTGGGCGATGCTGCCGAAGATCCGCTCGCGCAATCCGCCACGCCCATGGTTGGCGATCAGGATGAGGTCCGCCCCGAACTCGGCGGCATGCGCGGCGATGCTCTTTGCCACGTCATGCTCCGGGTTGGGGTGGACATGCGTCAAAACCGCTTCGCCGCCTTCCGCGAACCGGCGCGCGACCGCCGCCAGGTAGGTCGTCGCATCCGCCTCTGTCCTCAGGTGCGGATCGCCATGCACGCTCTCCGGGGCGTCGTGTTCGAGAACATGCAGAAGGGTGACGCGGGCGTTCAAGTGCTCGCGCAGATCGAGCGCGATCGGGATCGTGGCCTCGGCCAGCCGCGAGCCATCCAGCGGCACGAGCAGGGTCGCCATCCGCGGAATCGACGTCAGATCGATGGTGGGCGTGAAATCAGCCATGTCCGGTTACGCGATCAGCGTCTCATAGAGCAAGAAGACGTTCAGTCCGACGATGATAGCCGCAACCAGGCTGGCCAGGATCGTCGTGAACCGCCGGTTGACCAGCGTCCCCATCAAGCCCCGCTTGGCCGTGAACATCACCAGCGGAATCAGCGCGACCGGGATCCCGAACGAGAGCACGACCTGGCTGAGGACCAGCGTCCGCGTCGGGTCCAGCCCGATCGCGGCCACGATCAGCGCCGGGATCATCGTCAAGCCGCGCCGCAGCCAGATCGGGATGTGGCGCTCGATGAAGCCCTGCATGATGACTTGCCCGGCCATCGTGCCGACCGTCGACGAGGACAATCCCGAGGCCAGTAGCGAGATGCCGAAGATGACGCTCGCGGCCGAGCCGAGTAGCGGCTCCAGCGTTCGGTGCGCCTCCTCTATCGAGGCGATCTCGGTCAGCCCCTGCTCCCAGAAGGTCGAGGCGGCCATGATCAGCATCGCGGCGTTGATCATCCCGGCAATGCCCATCGCGATCACGATGTCGACCAACTCGAACCGGAACAACCGGTGCAGCTGCTTCGGTTCCCGGGTCACGATCCGGTCCTGGGTCAGGGCCGAGTGCAGGAAGATCACGTGCGGCATCACGGTCGCGCCGAGGATGCCGACCGCCAGCAGGACGCTCTCCGTCCCGTCGAACTGGGGTGTGACCGCCCCGTGCGCGATCGCACCCCAATCGGGATTGCCGATCAGCATCTCGAGCAGATAGCAGACTGCGATGATGCCGACCATCACGGTGATCACGGCTTCGAGGCGCCGGAAGCCGTGGCGCTGCAGGCCGAGGATCAGGAAGGTCGCCACCGCAGTCAGCAGCGCGGCCGGGAAGAGGGGAATACCGAAAAGCAGGTTGAATCCCAGCGCCGCGCCAAGGAACTCGGCCAGGTCGGTCGCCATGGCGACACCCTCGGCAAGGATCCACATTCCGTATACGACCGGTTTCGGGAACCGCTCCCGGCAGACCTCGGCCAGGTTCTTGCCGGTCGCGATGCCCAGCTTGGCCGAAAGCGACTGGATCAGCATCGCCATCAGGTTCGAGGCGACGATGACCCAGACCAGCAGGTACCCGAACTCGGCTCCGGCCTGGATGTTGGTTGCGAAATTGCCGGGATCGACGTACGCGACGGCTGCGATGAAGGCCGGGCCGAGGAACGGCGCCAGCCGCTGGTACCCCGACTTTCCGCTCTCGCCGGCGAGAATTTCGGAGGCTGCCGCGCGGATATCGGCGTCGCTCAGTCCGGACGGTCGGGCTACGTCGCTCTCAGTTGCTCGTCGCGCCACGCCTGATGTCCGTTCTGGTTCTGCCGTCGAGATTCATTTAGCCGTGACTAAAATAATGTTGCTGTGGTGTCCTGTCAATCTCGGGAACGACATGGCTGCGGACCGTTGACATTGTGTGCCTTGAGGCTTGCCTGATAATGTCCGCTGCGCCAGCGATGAGTGAATCGGAGCCCGCCCGGATGCAGCCTGACCAATACGACGCCCTGATCATCGGCGGCGGTCCGGCCGGACTCTCGGCCGCGGTTTACCTGGCACGGTCGCTGCGCTCGGTTGCGATCTTCGATAGCGACCGGCCGGCTCGCTCCGATTGGGTCCAGGTCAACCACAACTACCTCGGCTTCCCGGGCGGCATCTCGATCATCGAGCTGGGCCAGCGCGGCCGCGAGCAGGCTGAGCAGTTCGGAGCCCGCTTCATCAACGCCGAAGTGACGGCGCTCGCGAAATCCGATGAGCTTTTCGAGGCGACCGTAGACGGCGAGGTCGTGCGTGGCCGAGCGGTCATCCTGGCCACCGGCGTGCGCGACCGCTGGGTCGAGTTCCCGGGATACGAGGAGTTTATCGGCCGCTCGATGCACTGGTGCGTCGTCTGCGACGGCTACGAGATGCAGGGTCAACGGGTTTT
>DASQCG010000251.1:0-3241 GCA_035634825.1 Thermomicrobiales bacterium
AGACGGAAAAGTAGCCGGTAGCCAGTTCTGGTCGTTGGACATTGGACGTTGGACGTTGGTGTTTCGATTTCGGCTGTCCGTTTGCCAGTCCCGAAAACCGAGAACCGAGAACCGAAAACCAATGACCCAAAACCTCGGTCCTCAGACCTCGTTCGGATCCTTGCGGGTGACGCCGGGAATGCCGTTCAGCTTGCGGTCGAACGAGATGATGCTGCCGCCATGGAAATCCCGCGCCATCGCGCAGTGGTACGCATCGGCAAACGAGACGCCCCGGCGTTCCCGATACACATTCGCGGCGTCAATTAACTGCGCCCGATCGACAACATCAAGTTCGCGCAACTCCAGAATCTCCGAAAGCAGTGTGAACACCTCATCTCGAGTCGCGCTGTATTGCCGCTCGAGAATGAAAATGATTTCGAGCACCGCAGTCGGCAAGAGAACAGCGCTGACCTCTCCACGGCGGATGCGTCCCAGGAATGCGCTCGACTGGCGGGCTTGCTCAGGCTCATCTTTCAGGAAATGCCGAAGGAACACATTGGTATCGATGATCCCGGCATCAATCATCGAGTTGGTTCGAGCGGCTCATCCGCCCAGCCGGCAGCGGCAGCCTCTTCCCACTCTTCAATCGTGGCCGGCGGTTTCCCTTCGGCCAGATGTGCCAGCATTCCAAAGGTCCGCTCAACCCAGGCATCAGCGGACTCAATGAAGTACTGGCCATCTTTCTTGCGGAATACCACGCGCGCTCCGGGATTGAGATTGAGGTCCTTTCGAACCTCGGCAGGTACTGTCACCTGGCCTTTGGATGTCATCGTCGAGGCCCAACTTCCTCGTAACGCACGTGCTTCGCTTCCCATACTGAGAACCTCCTGGTATTACCATATCATCTCACACAATACCCCAGGTGCCCTGTGCATGCATTCCAATACGTCCTGAGACCGTGGAATCTGCGGGTCACCAACCACTTGCATTGCTTCTTCGACAGGCGTAGAAGTGATGCATCGCAAACAATCGGACGCTACTCCCCGGAATCACTGTCCACCGTCCACTGCACACCACCTACGGAGAACCGCCATGCCAACCCAACAAGGTAGCCTCGATCTCCTCAACGACCCGGTCGCCCAGCAACTCCTGACCTCCACCCTCCCCGCCCGGCTCGCCTACAACTGGACCGACGGCACGCCGCGCGTCGTCCCGATCTGGTTCCACTGGAACGGCTCGGACGTGGTCATGAGTGGTCCGCCGGACGCACCGAAGTGGCGGGCCTTGCACGATGGGGACAAGGTCGCGCTCTCGATCGACGGCGACACGTTCCCATACAAGGTGCTGCTCATCCGCGGCTCGGTCCGGACCGATGTCGTGGACGGACTCTCACCCGAGTACGAAGCGACGGCGACCCGTGTCTTCGGCGATGAGCAGGGCAGCGCGTGGCTCGACAACGTCCGCCCGATGGCGTCGCAGACCGCTCGCGTCTTCGTCACCCCGGAGTGGGTCGGCATCCTCGACTTCGAGACCCGCTTCCCCAGCGCCCTCGAACGCGCCATGGAACAGGCTCACGCCCAAGCATAGGGATCAGGGAGCAGGGAGCAGGAAATGGTAGCGTCGCATGGCAATGCGACCTCCGTCTCTCGACAACAACGTTGCGTGCACCAACCTTCGTCCGACCCTTGGTGCATGTGAACCGCTGTTTCGTGAGGCGGACGCGGGGCTGTCGCACCGCGCTACATTTGGCAGGCCCATGATTCAGAAGTCGCATTGCCATGCGACGCTACCCGGCGGGGCTGA
Organism: Thermomicrobiales bacterium; assembly: GCA_035634825.1. Taxonomy (GTDB): domain Bacteria; phylum Chloroflexota; class Chloroflexia; order Thermomicrobiales; family UBA6265; genus DASQCG01. Next base: position 1,783 of record DASQCG010000251.1, read on the forward strand.
CCAGCATCAGCGTCGTGCCACGCAGGTCGAAACCGTAGCCATTGCCCAGTCGGGATACCCGCAGCACCGGCGTGTCGCAGCTCGGACAGCGCAGGATCGCGCCCATCGCCATCCCGTAGGCGGTTAGCTTGGCCACAGGCCCCTCCGCCCCGCACCCGGCGCAGGTCACCTTCGCCATCGTCACGTCGAACGTAAAGATCTCCTCGAGCAACCCGGCCGCGGCATTTCCGTCGAGCCGGACAGCACTATCCGCCATGGTCAAACTCCTGTCGGGCCGAAGCGCTCCGTCTTGATCCGCTCCGGCGCGTGTCCCAGCGTCACCAACGTCGAGGCCACCGTCTCCACCAGCCGGGTCGGCCCACAGACATAGACCAGCGGACGATCCGCCGGCGACCAGGCAACCTCGCGCAGCATCGCGGCATCGATCCGCCGCTGATACCCGGTCCACCCCAGCGGTTGGCCCCGGGTCAGCGTATGGATCACGTCGAGCGCCGGATCCGCATTGTCCAGCAGCGTCAGCTCCTCCCGGAAAATCACCTCATCCCACGTTCGCGAGGAGTAGAGAAGCCGCGCCGGAACCTGGCTATGCGTCGCCGCCCGGTACCGGATCATAGCCATCAGCGGAACCACGCCCGAGCCGCCGCCGACCAGGAGCAACGGCCCGCCGTCCGCGACTTCCCACGTGAAATAGCCGCCGATCGGGCCGCGCAGCTCGAGCTGATCCCCGGCCCGCAGCTCCCCGGCCAGGTACGCCGAAACTTCGCCGTCCTTGAGCATCTCGATCGTCAACTCAACCCGCTCGCCGTTCGGCGCGGAGGCGATCGAATAGCTCCGCTCTGTCTGGTAGCCATCCTCCGCGGTCAATCGGACATCGACGTGTTGCCCAGGCCGGTGTCCAGCCCAGCCGGGCACGCGCAGAACCACGGTCTTCGTTCGCGGTGTCTCGTCGACGATCTCCCGGACGTCAGCGAGCCGCCAACTCAGTCGCTCCAATACCGCTGTTCCCGCCATGGATCACCATAGTTGTGATAGCCGAGCGATTCCCAGAAGCCCTTTTGATCGTCGTGGACGAGCTCGAGGCGGCGGACCCACTTGGCGCTCTTCCAGAAGTAGAGATGGGGCACCAGCAGCCGGGCCGGACCGCCATGCTCGGGATCGAGCGGCTGGCCGTCGTACTGGAACGCCACCCACGCCTTGCCTCCAGTTACGTCCTCGAGCGGCAAATTGGTCGTATACCCACCGTCGCAGTGGGCGATCAGGTACCGCGCGGTGTGGTGCGCGCCGGCCAGCAGGGTATCGATCGCGACCCCCTCCCAGACCGTGTCCAGCTTCGACCACTTGGTGACACAGTGGATATCGACCGTGATCGACTCTCGCGGCAGCGCCAGGAACTCATTCCAGGTCCAGCTCCGCGCCTGATCGATCGCCCCATCGACCCGGAAGTCCCACCGGTCGAGCG
>DASQCG010000252.1:0-9301 GCA_035634825.1 Thermomicrobiales bacterium
AGACCTCGAGCCCGGAGATGCCCGGCAGCATGATGTCCAGAACGATGGCATCGTGGTTGGCGGCATCCGCCCAGTCAAGTGCTTCCTCACCGGTCTCGGCGAGATCGACGGCATGCCCTTCGTGGGAGAGCCCGCGTTTGATCAGATCTGCCAGTCGAAGTTCGTCTTCAACGACGAGGATGCGCATGAGACCTGCCTACATTTGCTGGGTGCGCGAATCCCTGCGCCCCTATTGTCGCCTGTTTCAATAATTGAAGTCGGAAATGAAACCTGCGTGAACTTAGTCATGAGCGGGTTAAGGATGGAGGGTTAAGGGAACAGGGGTCAGGGGTCAGGGATCAGGACGCCAAAACCTAAAACCTGGAACCCAAAACCTGAAACGCGTGTGGTTCAATCCGCGTCGGGAGGTGTGACTTCTTGGTTCGAATGCGATGGGTGCTCGTTGCCGGGATGTTGACCGCGTTTGTGGCGCTGGCGATTGGCGCGCATCGGGTTGCGGCGTTCTCAACCGATGTCCGCATTACGCGTTGGATTCAGGACATCGACTCGACCGTGCTGGATCGGCTGACGACGGCGACGAACTGGATGATGGACGGCACGCCGCTGTCAATTATCGGAATCGCGATTGCGGCAGTCCTGCTGGCTCGGCGGCATCCGCTCGATGCGGCAGTCGTAGCAATCGCAATTGCCATCCGCGTCGTCAACTCCGGACTCAAGGAGATCGTCGAATCGCCGCGTCCGACCCCCGATCTGGTCCGCGTGACGGATCATGCTTCGGGATATGGATACCCGAGCGGTCATGCCTCCAGCGCGATGCTGGTCGTAGGCGCGGTCGCGTGGGTTGCCGCGCGCCACGTGCAGTCGCGGGCCTGGCGCGCGGTGATCTGGATCGCGGCAATCGCACTCATCGCCTTGACCGGGATCGGGCGGGTCCGGGTCGGCGTCCACTGGCCGACCGACGTGCTCGGCGGCTGGCTTTGGGCTGGCGCGGCGCTGATCACCATCACCTGGGCGGCAGCGAGGTGGCCGATTTCGGATCGTCCCGCCGGGGATTGAAATCCCCGTCTCAACCGCGGAAGTCGGTTGAAACCGACTGGTATGCATTCCGGATCGGTCAACGAGACATTGGGTCGCATTGCGATGCGACGCTACACGGGATCACATGGCTGCTCGCCTCAAAAAGAGAATCGGCGCAATCGAATTGCTTCGACCGCGCCGATCGGGTTGGGGAGGTGGCGGTAGGAGGGTTCCTACCCGGAGCGCTGGTTGCTCGCTCCGTTGGTATCACTATCAGGGGGCAATATGAACTGGCGATGAATCGGGAAAAAGTGGGTTGAGGGTTGATGGTCGATGGACGTTGGTAGATGGAACGGAAAACGTGGACAGTAGCCAGTAGCCAGTAGCCGGTAGGCTGTTCCAACGACCAACAACCCGCGTGCGACACTACCCGCACGTACCGTCATCACGTTCAAGGAGGAACTGTGACACTCTCCTGGCCCACGCCGACGCTGGCCGATATTCGGGCCGCACAAAACCGCATCGCTCCCATCGCCGTCCGCACGCCAATCATCAAGCTCGACTGGGACGATGCGCCGGGCGAAATCTACCTCAAGCTCGAATTGCTCCAGCCGATTCGCGCCTTCAAGATCCGCGGCGCCTACAACGCCATGGCCGCGCTCGACCGCTCGGAGATCGCGCAAGGCGTCTGGACCGCCTCCGCCGGCAATCACGCCCAAGCCGTCGCCATGTCCGCCCGCGCGCTGGATGTGCCATGCACGGTCTATGTGCCCGACACCGCACCACGCACCAAGATCAACAACGCCATCCGGTACGGTGCCCGCGTTGTCGAGCTGCCGGTGATGGAGTGGGTCGACATCTTCCGTAATCGTGGGTACGAGCACGCGTCCGGTTTCTTCGTTCATCCCTACAGCGATCCGAACGTGATCGCCGGCCAGGGCGTATGCGGACTCGAGATCCTCGAAGAGATGCCGGATGTCGAGACGATCATCGCACCGTGGGGAGGCGGAGGGCTCACGTCAGGAATCGCGTCGGCGACCTCCGCCATGGCGCCGCAGGTCAGGGTCATTGCCAGCGAGATCGAGACGGGTGCTCCCCTTGGTCCGTCGCTCGAGGCCGGCCATCCGGTCGAGGTGCCATACCGGCCCAGCTTCGCCGACGGCATCGGCACCCCGTTCGTCAACGAGGAGATGTACGAGTTGGCGACGCGGCTCGGGATCCGGGCCATCTGTACGACGCTCGAGCAGACTGCCGACGCCGTCCGGATCATGATCAGCCGGGCTGCGGTTACTCCCGAAGGCGCGGCAGCGACACCGCTGGCCGCCGCATGCAACGGTGGCGCGGGTAGCGGCAAGACGGTGCTCGTCATCTCCGGCGGCAATATCGACTCCACAACATTGCAGACCATCCTCGCGGGCGGCACGCCGGAGTAATCCGAGCATTACAACCCGACATAACGCCAAACCGGTTGTCAAATGACAACCGGTTTGGTCCATGGGGAGAGGAGTAGGAACGCCGCGGCTGAAACGGCGCCATTGCTGGAGATTCGGATCTGGAGCCTCGGCTCCCGGTCTGGTGCGGCGCGTCCTCCGTCAGTCGACAACCATTCACCTCATGAGCTCATGGTGCCGCTTGCCGGGATGGCCGGCATCGGTAGGATCACGTAATTGCCCGGGTCGCTCACTTTGCTACCTTAGGCGAGGCGAGAGGCGTGCAGTTCGCACGTGCATGATCGTCAAAGGAGAGCCGAACCATGGCAACAGCTACCAAGTCAATGACCGGCAGGATGTTCAAGACGAGCATCAATATCCCGCAGGACACGCGGTCCAAGGTCGTCGAGTACCTCAACCAGAACCTGGCCGACGCCTTCGATTTCCTGAGCCAATCCAAGCAGGCCCACTGGAACGTCAAGGGATCCGACTTCTACCAGCTCCACAAGCTCTTCGATGAGATCGCCGGCGAGGCAACCGAGTGGGTCGATATGGTCGCTGAGCGGGTCACCGCCCTCGGCGGGTACGCGACCGGCACGGTCAGGATGGCCGCCAGCAACAGCCAACTCCCTGAGTTCCCGACCGATATCACCGACGGGATGGATTTCGTCCAGGCGCTGGTCGAGCGATTGGGAGCGTATTCGAACTCCTGCCGCGACGGCATCGACCAGACCGAGAAGTGGGGCGATGCCGACACCGCGGACCTGTTCACCGAGATCAGCCGCTGCGCGGACAAGTACCTGTACTTCCTGGAGGCGCATTTGCGATAGCAGTCGTCAAAGGCCGGTGGTCAGAACCAGGCGGGCGTGGGGAATTGCTCCCTGCGCCCGGCCCATCTTCAGTAACCACAGACGCGGAAGTCGGCGTCGATTACTCGCCGCGGCGCCACCAGCGGCGGCGTGGTCCGCGGAGATCGTCGCTGAGGTGCCTGCCGCGGAAGGCTTGCACGGTCAGATAGATCGTCAGGCCGATGGCCACCACGATCACTGTCGCGCCGAGCCATTGCGGACCGGAGAAGCGCGCGATTTCACCTGCCCTGATGTAGCCAAGCATGGTCCCGGCTGACAGTCCGCACAGGACCAACAGGGCGATTCCGATCCAATTGCCACGATCCTCAAACACGCAGGGTCACTCCTCCGATGCATCCTGCGATGATGATACGTCGCGTGGCAAATCAGCCCGGAGTAATCGCGTTGTGGCGCAACATTTCGGCCCAGCTCGGCGCGAGGGCGGGATGCGCGGCAATCTCGATCAGTCGCTCCGGCTCGGTCGGCTGCCACGATGCCCGCATCGCCTCCCGCACGGTCACCCCGGCTTGGTCCCGATCGGTCAGGCAGATCTCGCCGCCAACCGGCCCCTCCCCCTCCTCGAGCACGCGCAGGTACCAGCCGCTCCGGTTTGCCTCGAGGAATCGCTTGACGATCGTGGGCCGGCCGGTTGCCAGCGCCATCTTGTAGCAGGGATAGCGTGGCTGACTGACCTGGAGGACCGCCGAACCCCATTTCCAGATGTCGCCGATGCAGACCCTTGCCTCGTCGATCCCGGAAATGGTCAGGTTCTCACCGAAGGTGCCGGGGCCAACCGTGCGCTCCAGCTTGACCTGCGTCGCCCACCACGGATAGTGGTCTGCGCAGTACGCGTAAACCGCCTTGTTCGGGCCACCATGCGCGCGCAGATCGGCCTGGCCGTCGCCGACGATGTTTGTCGTCCCGACCTCGACATACGTGAATTCCACTGGTCGTTTCCGGAAGCCACTCAGGACGGGTCCACCGCGCCGGAATCCAATCACTTCCGGCATCCCCACATTGACTGATTGCAGTGTGATCATGCCGTGACCCCGGCGACTTCATTGACCGCCAGAACTTCGTCCACCAGCTCATCGAGCGTGTGGAAGATCGGCACGGAGTGGTTTTCCTGGCGATGGCGGCGATACCGGTCGATCAGAGCGGCCCGCATGCCGGTCGCGAGCGCCCCGGCGACATCGGAGCGGGGCTGATCGCCGACGTGAAGCGCCTCCAGACCGGAGATGTCGAACGGCTCGAGGGCCGCCTGAAAGGTGCGGACGTCCGGCTTCTCATATCCGACCAGCGCCGACGTCACGATCAGGTCCATCTCGTGCGCGAACTGGAGCCGGGTGCAGAACTCGGTCACGTCATCGTCGGCGTTCGAGACGACCGCACAGAGGACATCGGCCTCACGCAGGCGACGCATAGTGCGGTTTACGTCCGGGAAGACGCGATACCCATCCACCATGCCGGGAATCGACCTCCGCGCATGGGTCTCGTATTCGGCCCGGTAGGCGTGGCGAATCTCGGCGGCCGATGCGTCGTCCACGACAACACCAGACGCATGAAGCCAGCGGCGAATGTATTCGACCCGGATCTCATCCTGAACGTCTTCATCACGCTCGCGGATCGGACGGATTGCGTTGATCTCGGTCCAGTAGTCCTCGGCGACCATATCGTTCGCCTTGAGGATGGCTGGGTCGTGCGTGATCCCTCGCGCCGTCAGGACCGCGGAGAGCCGCTCCCACCGCTTGGGCTCGAGCTCGATCAGGGTGTCGTACAGGTCAAACGTGACGAGTCGGATTCGCCCGGGGTCAATCTTCATGGCCGGAATCATAGCCATTCGGCGCCAGCGCGGCTCACGAGGCCGCCAGTGCGCAGAATCGCCCAAGGTCGACGTTGCCGCCCGAGAGTGTGACTCCCACGCGTCCGCCCCTGATGTCGAGCTTGCCCGTCAGGACGGCGGCAAACGCGCAGGCGCCGCTCGGCTCCAGAACGAGCTTCAGCCGCTCAAAGGCGAAGCGCATGGCGGCGACGATCTCCGCGTCGCTGACCGTCACCACCTGATCGACGCGCTGCTGGATGATCGGGAAGGTCAGCTTGCCCGGCGCGGTCGTCTGCTGACCGTCGGCGATCGTCTCCGGCACCGGTATCGAAACCCGTTCACCGCGTGCGAGCGATTGCCGCGTATCGTCCCCGGCTTCCGGCTCGACGCCAATGACCTGGCAACCGGGCAGGAGCGCCTTCGCGGCCGTCGCGCAGCCGGCAATCAAACCGCCGCCGCCGACGCAGACAAAGAGGTGCGTGAGATCGCCCACGTCCTCGATCAGCTCTTTAGTGCACGTGCCCTGGCCGGCCATGACCAGCGGATCATCGTACGGGTGCACGATCACGCGGCTCTCTCGGTCGGCCAGCTTAAGGAGAAGGGCATCCCGGTCCTCCGCGTAACGATCGAATGGCACGACCTCGCCGCCAAACCCCTTGACGCCGGCCACCTTGATCGCCGGGGCGTCCTCTGGCATCAGGATCTTCGCCGTCGTGCCCATCAGCGTGGCTGCGAGCGCGACCGCCTGGGCGTGGTTGCCGGACGAGACGGTCACGACGCCGCGGCGCAGCTCATCGTCCGAAAGCCGCGAGATCTTGTTGTAGGCGCCGCGGAACTTGAACGCGCCGACCCGCTGCAGGTTTTCCGCCTTCAGGAAGACTGACGCCCCGGTTCGCGCATCGACGCTCCGCGACGTCACGGCCGGCGTGTGGTGGGCGACACCCGCGAGCCGCTCGGCGGCGGTAACGATATCGGCGTACTCAATCATGTGCTATCCTCGCGCGAACACCCGTTCTATATCGATCCATCCTGTGGAGGAAGCATACCGATGGAACGCACCGAGCTGCTGGCGGCAGTTGAGGACGGGTGGACCGAGTGGCAGGCACTGTTGGCATTACTGACTCCCGAGCAGATGATCGAGCCGAATCTGCCCGGCGGCTGGACGGTCAAGGACGCGATCGCGCACATCGCCTTCTACGAGTGGTGGGTCGGGGAGTTCATCCGCACCCGGATCTGGCCACCGGCTCCGCACCCGTCGCTTGACACGTGGGACATGAACGCCCGCAACGACGCCTTCTACGAGCTGAACAAGGATCGTGCTCTCGACGATGTTCTGGCGGAGTCGCATCGAGTGCACCAGGCGCTGGTCGATGCCGTAACTGCCCTGACCGACGCCGAGTACCACGATCCGAACTTGCTCGGCACCCCGCCGGACGAGGAGTGGCGACTCGAACGGATGGTCGATGGCAACACCTTCAAGCATTATCCCGAGCACGCCGAGGTCATCCGCGCGTGGCTCAACGCCGCAGCGTAGCCCCGGCCATCGTAGGCGGTGCCCCGCAACGTAGCTCCGGCCCCCTGTGGCCGGCGCCAATGACAGAAATAGAAACGCGGCCGGGGAGCCTCCCCGGCCGCGTTTCATCGTTCTGATTACGCGTTACGCGCTCTTCAGCTCGTTGATCTGCTCAAGGACCGGCTGAGCCTCGTCGGTCAGCGTCTGGTTGACGTCGTCGAACGACGGCTGAACCTCGTCCTTATTGATCGTGATCGCCTCGAGCCCCTTGCCGATGATCTGGTCACCGTTCGGGACGAAGACCCGCGCCGCGTCCTGCGGCTTGGTCTTGGCGAGCTGCTCGACCGCGACCTTGGCCTGCGGATTCTTGTCGTAGAAGTCCTTCAGCTCGGGAAGCTCGACGGCCGACTTGCGGACGGGCATATACCCGGTCTGCTGCGACCACCACGCGGTGTTCTCCGGGGTCGAGCCGAAGGCGACGAACTTGAACGCGGCCTCCTGCTTCTCGGAGGCGGCCAGGACAGCCATGCCAGCGCCGCCGGTCGGGCAGCCGAAGCCGGTCGGGCCCTCCGGCAGGAACGCGGTGCCGAACTCGAAGGTCGCGTCGCGCAGGAAGCGGGTCAGACCACCGGTCGAGGCCATCTGGGCCGCCGTCAACTGGTTGAGGAAGTCGGCATCCGGATCGGACGGCGTGCTTGCCCAGCCATCCACAACGGACGATCGATACATATTGCCGGCATCGATCGAACCGCCCTGGTTGACCTTCATGTTGAAGTCGGCGTCGGAGTACTCTCCGCCGTACTGCCAGACGACGCCCTGGAACAGCCAGGCAATGTACGAGCCCGAAGATGGGTGCGCGAAGGCCGAGCGGGTGACCGTATCGCCGTCCTTTTTGACCAGGTTCGGGGCGACCGCGATGAACTCATCCCACGTCTTCGGCGCCTCGCTCAGGCCGACTTCCTGGAATGCCGCCTTGTTGTAGTAGAAGAGCGGCGTCGAGCGCGCGAACGGCATCCAGTACTGGACCCCGTCCCGGTTGCCCTCGTTGATCAGCGAATCGACGTAGTCCGCCGGATCGACATTATTGGCCGACATGAAGTCGTTGAGCGGCGCCAGGGCCTGGTTCAGGTAGAACTTGAACCACCAGACATCGGAGAGGAGGCAGACATCCGGAACCTGCTTGGCCGAGAGGGCGGCGGTCAGCTTCTGGGCCGTCTCCTCGTAGCTGCCCTGGAACTCATACTTGACGACGACGTCGGACTGCGACGTATTGAACCGCTCGACCATACCCGCCTCGGCATCGCCGTTGACCGATCCGGCAGCGTATGACCCCCAGTAGGTGATCTCCGTTGCGCTCTGGGCAATGACGTTCGGCGCATGAAAAACGGGCGACGCCGCAATCGCCGCGGTCGCTCCTGCCGCACCCTTGAGGAGCGTTCGTCGATTGACACGTGCTGTCATTGTGTTCCTTCCCTTTCAGGTCCCAACCCATTTATTCCGCACGGACCACACGGTCCCGCGGCAACTCGCGAGCGTTTCCCCTCGCGGAGTTTCCAGGTAATGAAATGGCGAGCCGGCGCTTTGCTCACCCCTTGGTTGCCCCGGCCGCGATGCCCTCGATGATGTATCGCTGGGCAAAGACGTAGACCACAACCAGCGGCGCGATCACGAAGAAGACCGCAGCCATGACCATGCCCCACTCGGTATTGCCTTCCGGATCGTTGAGGTACGACACTCCGACGGCGAGCGGTCGCATCCGCTCCTCGTTGGTGACGATCAGCGGCCAGAGGTAGTCGTTCCACTTGGCCACCATCGAGATCAGGCCGAAGGTGACGATGATCGGCTTGGCCATCGGGATCGCGACGTCCCAGAGTGTGCGAAAGTGTCCGGCGCCATCCACTTTTGCGGCATCGAGGACCTCTCGGGGCAACCCAAGGAACCCTTGCCTGAGCATGAAGGTGCCGAAGGCAACGGCCGCGCCGGGCAGGATGATGCCCTGGTAGGTGTTGATCCAGTTGGCGTGGATGAGGGGAACATCGGAGATGGTCAGATAGTTCGGGATGATGGTCAGCTGGGTCGGCACCATCAGCGTGGCCAGGATGACGATGAAGACGAGGTTCTTGAACGGGAACCGGAGAAACGCCAGCGCATAGGCAGTTAGCGTTGCGTTGATCAGCTCCAATCCGGTGCCGAACAGCGTGGTGACGATGCTGACGATGTAGAACCGGTCGAACGGCGCCGCGTGCCACGCATCCGAAAAGTTGGACCAGTGCGGGTTGGTCGGGATCCACTGGGGTGGGAAGGTGTAGATCTGGGCATTGGTCTTTACTGCCGCTGTAGCCATCCAGTAGACCGGCGCGCCAATCGCAACGACCAGCACGACCAATGCCGCGTAGCCAAGGAGTCGCCATGCCCGCACCCTGGTCCGCGGTGAGAGCCAGGCTCGCTCGTCCGTCCTGACGTTGATTGCTTCAACCGCCATAGTGAACCCGCCGTTCCTGGAACCGCAACTGCGTGAGCGTGATGACGAGCATGATCACGAACAGCACGACGGCCGCCGCTGAGGCCCGCCCGGCGTTGAACGCGACAAATCCCTCGTCGTAGATGTAGTAGATGAGCGTGTTCGTCGCATCGACCGGTCCGCCGCGCGTCATGACCCGGATGATGTCGA
>DASQCG010000253.1:0-5340 GCA_035634825.1 Thermomicrobiales bacterium
CGAGCCTGACACCAGCACCGAACCTTCGAGCGCGTAGGTCGTTTTATCGTTGAACGACCACGCCGGGGTCGTCAATAAGCCATTGTTGCTCGCGACAACATGCGGTCCTGTGTTCATCAGCGCGAATGATCCGGTGCCGTACGTGTTCTTGGCCTGTCCCTCGTCAAAGCAGGCCTGCCCGAAGAGCGCAGCATGCTGATCGCCCGCGCAACCCGTGATCGGAACCGACCCGAACGCAGGACTTGTCGTGGCAATTGCGCCAGAATTTGGCACCACGGTCGGGAGGATCGACGCCGGGATTTCCAGGTCGGCTAGCATTTTTTCGGACCACCGGCATTCCCGGATGTCGAAAAGCATAGTTCGCGATGCGTTGGTGACATCCGTCAGATGCTGTCCGCCGGTCAGGCGCCAGATCAGCCATGAATCAACGGTTCCGAAGCAAACCTCACCGCGCTTCGCTCGCCGTTCGAGATCCTGGTCATGGTCGAGAAGCCAGCGTATTTTGCTGGCTGAGAAATAGGGATCGAGGACGAGCCCCGTGATCAAGCGGTATCGGTCGGCGACGCCTCGCCGCTCCATCGCGCGTATGACATCGGCGCTTTGCCGACTCTGCCAGACGATCGCCGGCGCCAGCGGTTCGCCGGTCCTCCGATCCCACAGGATCGTCGTCTCGCGCTGGTTTGTGATGCCGATTGCCGCCACACGCGGCCAATCGGCGTCCGCCTGCGCCAGCGCTTCCCGGCAGACGGCCTCGGTTACCGACCAGATCTGGTTCGCGTCCTGGTTGACCCATCCGGGGTGCGGGTATGTCACATCGATCGCACGCTGGGCGAGCGATACCACCGCGCCCGACCGGTCAAACAGCACCGCTCGCGACGAAGTCGTGCCCTGATCGATCGCGAGGATGAATTGCTCCGCCGTCATTCCCGTCCCTCCGGTTAGTATCCTCCCACAGGTTTATTGGGTGCGCACCGGCGGAAGTGAACTTTGGATATTGAACGCATCGTCCTGATCGGATTCAGCGGCACCGGCAAGAGTTCGACTGGCCGAAAATTGGCCCAGCGGATTGGGTGGACAGCCATCGACACCGACCGCGCCATCGAGATCGCCGCCTTCAAGTCAATCCCCGAGATCTTCTCGTCGGATGGCGAGGCCACATTCCGGGAAATCGAGCGCCAGGTACTCCTTCGGTCGCTCGAATGCTCATCCGCCGTGATCGCCACCGGCGGCGGCGCGGTGCTCAGCGAAGAGATCTGGACGCCCGATTTTCTCAATGCTCCGGGGACATTGACGATAGCGCTCGACTCCTCGCCAGAGGTGATATTGGAGCGGATCCGCAATCAGCAACCTCTGGGCAACGAGACGATCGAGCGTCCGTTGCTGGCCACTTCCAATGCGCTGCAAGGCATCACAGATCTCAAACGCACGCGGCAACCTGCCTACGACCGGGCGGACCTGACACTGGTCACCGACCCCATGACCGAGTCCTTCGTCGTCGAGCAAATCGCCTCGATTGTCCTCGAATCGACGAAGCCGGATGTGATGCTGAATGCGCCCGGCGGCCAATCCCGGATCTTTGTACGCCCGGGGATCGTGGACCAAGCTGGTGGCCATATAGCCGCGCAATGGCCAAAGGCGAGGCAAGCCTTCGTCGTCACCGATGCGAATGTCGGGCCGCTTCATGGTGAGCGCGTGCGCCGATCGCTCGAATCGGCCGGACTGGCGGTCCAGACGATCACCGTTCCAAGTGGCGAAGGCAGCAAGAGCTGGGATTCCGCCGGTTCCGTCATTGGTACGATGCTCGAGGGCGGAATCCAACGCAACGACGTCGTGGTTGCGCTCGGTGGTGGGGTGATCGGCGATCTGGCCGGGTTTGCTGCGGCGGTCGTGCTCCGCGGAGTCGGCATCGTGCAGATCCCGACCAGCTTGCTGGCAATGGTCGACAGCTCGGTCGGCGGCAAGACCGGAGTCAACCATCCCACCGGCAAGAATATGATCGGCGCGTTTTATCAGCCGCCGCTCGTCCTGGCCGATCCGGAGCTTCTGCGCACCCTTCCGAAGCGCGAATTGACCCAGGGATGGGCCGAAGTCGTGAAGCATGCGGTCATCCAACCGTCGACCCCGGATCGGTATCGATCGGATCTATTCGTCTTCCTGCAGAGAAATCGCGCCAATCTTGCCGAATTGCGGGAGCCAGCCCTGACGTACGCAATTCGCCGCAACATCGCGCTCAAAGCATCGGTCGTCGAGGCGGACGAGCGCGAGGCAAACCTGCGCGCGGTCCTCAACTACGGCCACACGATCGGCCACGCGATTGAGGCGGCTGAATACCGCTATTTGCACGGCGAGGCGATCTCGGTGGGGATCCACGCCGCCAACCGAATCGCCCTGCTCGAAGGTCGCATCACTGAACAGCGAGAGCAGGAGATCGCGGATCTGCTGACCGCATTTGGTCTCCCGTCCCGGGCGTCATTTGAACCAGGCGTTGTACGAGATCGAATGAAACGTGACAAGAAGAGCATGGCGGGCCGCCAGATCTGGGTGCTTCCGAGAGGATCGCAGGGAGTTGATCTCGTGACCGGGATCGGCGACAACACCATCGATTCCGCGCTCGATTTTGTTCGTAGCCCTGATTAAAGGACGCGCTCACCTACCCCCTTGGCGGATGGCCACGCGTCGTGAATACTTCGCGAATACTCAGGAACCGAACACCTGCTCGTGCCTTTCGCGGCAGCGCCGGTTTCGGCATCCCTGTGGGTTATGTCGTGTCGATGCGCGATGCCGCGCTCGCCAATTGACCTGAGGAGAAGAGATGTCAGACATGCGCATTTCGGATCTCGTCGGTAAGCTCTGGTCCGGGGAAATATCCCGGCGCGACTTCATGAAGCGGGCAGCGGCCGCTGGCATGGGCGCCTCGGTCGTCACAGCCGCTCTTAGCCAGGGTTCGATGGCCGCTCCTGGCACACGATCGGGAGGTTCCTGGAGCAGGTATCAGGCCGATGCCACGACGCTGATCATCGCCGATTCCCTGATCGGCAATCAGTGGCTGACGCTCGACCCGGCCTGGTTCTACGAGATCAACTCGACCGCGGCCATGAACCTGGTCAACGAGCCGCTCTATCACATCCCTGACGGAACGAAACCGACTGAAATCGTTCCACTCCTGGCCACGGACTTCCCGTCGTTTTCTTCGGACAGCCTGGTGGCCACGATCCCGCTGCGACAGGGCGTCAAGTTCCACACGTCCGGCAACGAGATGACGTCGGCCGATGTCATCTTCTCGTGGGCCCGGCTCAAGAACATCGGCTTCCAGGGATCGTTCTTCGCAACCGACTACTGGACCGACGTCAAGGCAGTCGATGACTACACGATTCAGATCACGCTGGCGGCGCCCAACGCCGCGTTGGCCGCGATCCTGACCTCCATGCCGCTCGCTATTACCGATAGCAAGCGGATCCAGGAAATGGGTGGAACCGACGCCACTCCGGCCGCCCAGCCGACACCCGCGCAGGGTCAGGAAGCCCCCAAGGCGCCAGAGGTTCAGGCCAACGAGGACGCCCGCGACCAGATCAACGGCGACACCGTCGGCACTGGGCCGTTCAAGGGAACCGGATGGGACAAGAGCAGTGAAGTCACGCTCGAAGCCCATCCCGACTACTGGGGCGAGGCGCCGAAGCTCAGCCAGGTTATCTGGTCGAATACGGCCGAGGCGAACGCCCAGGTCCAGCGCGTTCAGATCGGCGAGGTCGACATTGCCTATTCCCTGCCGGTCGATCAGGTACCTGCCGTCAAGGGCGATTCGAACCTCCAGCTCCTGACCGCAAACAGCCTCGCCCTGTGCTACATGGCCCTCAACATGGTCGAGGCCAAGGGCGGACCGCTCGCCAAGAAGGAAGTTCGGCAGGCGATTGGCTATGCATTGGACTACCAGGGCTATGTCGACGGCATCATGGGCGGCGCGGCAGTCGAGCCCGCCACAGCAGTCCCGCTGCCATTGACCGGCAGCGAGGCCGTTAAGGACAAGGGGTACACGCTCGACCTGGCCAAGGCGCAACAGCTCTGGGACTCGGCCGGTGTCGGCGATCAGGAGATCACCGTCTCGTACGATACCGACACCGTGGCTCCGGGCGGCGCGAGCTACGAGACGATTGGGGTCAAGGTCAAGTCCGACCTCGAGCAGATCAAGGGTCTCAAGATCAAGCTGGCGCCGGCTCCAGGGGACGAACGCCTGGCGGCTTACCGCGCGGGCGACTTCCAGGCGACGCTCTCACCCTGGACACCGGACTATCCGGATGTCGATTCCTACTGCGGTCCGTTCGCGCGGAGCAACACCGCCGCCGCCAAGCGCGTCGGGTACTCGGATCCGGAGGTCGACAAGCTGCTCGATCAGGGTCTTTCCGAGCTCGACCCAACCAAGCGCGAGGCAATTTACGTACAGATTCAGGAGAAGATGATCGACGCGGCCGCGTTCCACGTGCTCTACCAGCCGGTCGATCAGAAGGCCGCCCGCTCAGTCGTTCAAGGTGCGGCGTGTCATCCCGTGTACCAGCTTCAGCTGCGCTTCGCGAGCAAGACGGGCTAGAGGCGGTACCTCGAACGTAATTCGTACTCAGGAGACCCCGAACGGGGTCTCCTGACCGGCTGTTTCCTTCAGGTCACCCGTGAGGAGCGCCCGCAGTGGGACTCTGGCAATTCATCGCCCGGCGAATGATCCAATCAGTCGTGGTCCTGTTCTTCGTGAGCGTGGCCACGTTCCTGCTCATGCACGCCGTGCCCGGTGACCCTCTCGTGGCCGTTATCGGCGAGCGCCAAGCGGATCGCCCTGAAATTCGCGCGGCCCTCGAGAAGCGCTATGCGCTCGACAAGCCGCTGCCTGTCCAATATGTCAGCTATGTTCGCAACATGATCGTCAACCGGGACATGGGCACGACTATCACGACCCGGCGCCCAGTGGCTGACGAGCTCGCAAAATTCATTCCCTTCACGATCGAGCTCAGCATCGGGGCGATGATCTTTGCGCTTGGCATCGGTGTCCCCTTGGGCATCATCTCGGCCCTGCGCCAAAACAAGTGGCAGGACCATATCGCGAGGTTTGTCTCGCTTATCGGGACCGCCATGCCCGTGTTTTGGCTCGGCCTCCTTCTCTCCTACATCATTTCCTACAAACTACGATGGCTGCCGCGCTCGGGGTTCAAGGAGACCGGGATGAAGATCCCGGAGCACCACACCGGTTTCATGACGATCGACGCAGTCATTGCCGGCGACTGGGCGTTTCTCCATAGCTATCTGCTCCACATGATCCTGCCCGCGGTCGTCCTCGGCTCGTTCGCGATGGGCATT
>DASQCG010000254.1:0-1675 GCA_035634825.1 Thermomicrobiales bacterium
GCACGTTCTGGGTCGTCAAGGAGCACGTGATCATCCCTCCACCGCCGCGCGGCCCGGGGCTCCTCAAGCGAGGCAAGTAGGTATCGGGCCGTCATCCCGTTCGCGATTGCTTCACGATCCTGACGGGGTCAAGAACGTACTGACTTGAATCAGAACATCAATAGACCCGCTCGCCTGAGCGGGTTTCCTCATCTTCGTGCCGGGTAAGGGAGTCGAACCCCCACGTCCTTGCGGACACCAGATCCTAAATCTGGCGCGTCTGCCATTTCGCCAACCCGGCTGCTCGTTCCGCCTTGTGGCGTCACCTCGCTAGTGTACCGGGTGACGAATGGGAACCGAGTAGTAATCCGAGTGTCGTGAATAGACAACGGGGCGAGCCGCTACCGCCGCGGCTCGCCATCAACTATCCACTAATTACGGCCCACTACGCTCTCACTCCTTGGCGGAGCAGTTCACCATCCACTGCACGCCGAACTTGTCGACCCATGAGCCGAAGTAGTCACCCCAGAACATGTCGGCCAGCGGCATCTCGACTGAGCCGCCCGCTGACAACTCGTTGAACAGGCGGTCGGCCTCGGCGCGGCTGTCCGGCATGAGGCAGATGTAGCAGTTGTTGCCCTGATTGAGCTTGAAGCCCATCGACTCCGGCGCATCGGTCCCCATCAGCACATGACCGCCGAGGATCGGCAGGGCGATGTTGATGATCAGATCCTTGTCCTCGTCGCTCGGCCCCGGCTGACCCTCCGGCACCGGCACATCACGGTGGCGCATGATTCCGAGGAACTCGGTGCCGAAAACCGACTTGTAGAAGTTGAACGCCGCCTCGGTGCTGCGCTCGAAATTCAGGTAGGTGCTCGTCGAAGCCATCTGTTGCTCCCATTCCTCCGCAAATCACGCGCCCCCTGGATCCACCCGGACCCGTCAGCAACGCCTCTACACAGTAGTCGATCCGGATTGACTGGTTTCGACACTATTGTTATTGGTAGATGGTGGTTGGTCGTTGGAACTTCATTCCCTCTACCAACAACCAACCACCATCTACCCGATCACGATTCAGTTCACGTCCCTTCGTCGGAAGATTGCCGCTGAGATGCCGGTGAACAGCGCGAGGTACGCGACCAGCACGATCAACGCCTGCCAGCCGCCCACGTACGGGCCACTGAAGGAGCCGGGACCGTTGTCCCGCGCGATCTCCCGGATGTTGCCCAGCGGCGCCATCAGCGAGTAGCCGTTGGTCCGGATCAGCCCGTTCAGGAGTGGCTCGAGCGTCGAGATGCCGTCGAAGAAGGCGCTCAGCAATCCCTCGATCACCAACCCGTACAGGATGCCGAGGCCGATCGCGAACGATGTCCCGCGGGTCACGGTGGCCAGCAGCACGCCTAGCGTCGCCCAGACCGCGAGGATCAACCAGGCCGCCAGCGCGCCCTTCAGCAACGTCCCGATACTCTGCAGGTCGCCCGGTGCGTTCTGCGCCGACGCCACGATCTCGCTCGCGCCGATCGATGCCACCATCGCCGTCGCGACGAACGGCAGCAGCCAGATGGCAAGCGCCAGAGACTTGCTCGCGAAGACTGCCATCCGGCTCGACCGCTGGGTTAGCAGTGTCTTGACGACGTTCCAGCCATAATCGCCGCCGAAGGTCATCACCGCCAGGATCAGCACCATCACGCCGCCA
>DASQCG010000255.1:0-3439 GCA_035634825.1 Thermomicrobiales bacterium
CCGTTCGACCCGTATGTGAGTCAGCTCATGTCGCTGATTGCCAGCAACGATGAGATCTCCAGCTCGACCCTTTCGCAAGTCTGCGTCCGCGAGCTGCACTGGTTGCCGGGGTTCTGCGACGTGATCATCCACATGCTCCGCGCGAACGGACTGATTCAGGTCTTCGAATGGGAACCAGGCAAGCTGCATATCTCTGAACGGGGCCGGCGCTGGGTGCAAGCTGGCCAGGAAACTGCCACAGTCAGGTAGAGGGACACACGTAATGACAGCACAGACGCGATCTGGCGCCGAGTTGGTCGTGCGCGCACTCGAGACGGCCAAGGTCGACACCGTTTTCGGGATTCCCGGCGTGCACACGCTCGCCTTGTACGACGCGCTGCTCAAGAGCGGCATTCGCCACGTCCTTGCCCGGCACGAGCAGGGTATCGGGTTCATGGCCGATGGGTACGCGCGCGCAACCGGCAAGACCGGCGTCGCGTTCGTCATTACCGGCCCCGGTGTAACCAACATCGCGACCGCGCTCGGTCAGGCATATACCGACTCGTCGCCGGTGCTGGTGATCGCGTCGAACAACCCGCGCGCAACGGTTGACGGCATGCGCGGCTCACTTCACGATCTCAAGGACCAGCTCGGCGTCCTCCGCGCAGTCACCAAGTCGACGATCCGGGTCAACGCCGCCCGAGACGCGGCAAATGCCGTGCTCGGCTCCCTGGCGACCGCCCAAACCGACCGGCCACTCCCCGTCGCAGTCGAATTTCCGCTCGATGTCCTCGACGAGCAGACCGATGCCGAGCCGGGTCGCCTCCTTCAGGTCGGGTGCCGCCGCGAGCCGGATCAGACGGCAGTTGACGAGGCGGTGAAACGGCTTTCTACGGCCAAGCGAACGGTCATCTACCTCGGAGGCGGTGCGGTCTCATCGGCAGCGCCGAATGCCATCGCATCGATCGCCGAGGTGCTGAACGCACCGGTGATCACGTCGATCCAGGGCAAGGGCGCGATCCCGGCCGACCACCCGAACTTCGCCGGAAGTGCCTGGGGCGCCGGCAACGCTGTCGACGATCTGATCAAACAGGCCGACTGCATGCTGATCATCGGCTCCCGCATGGGTGCGCAGGCGACCTACGACTTCACAATGTCCTTCCCGCGGGAAGTCATCCGCGTCGATATCGATCCGGTCGAGCTGACGCTGAATGTCAACCCGACACTCGCCATCCAGGCCGATTCCGCGGCCACAGCAACAGCGATCGCCGCTCAGCTCAAGGGTCACGAGCACGCCGAGGGCGGATACAGCCGCCAGCAGATCGCCGAGGCGCGTGCAGCCGCTGAGGCGAGCTCCTATCACGCCGAGCGCCGCGAGTGGCCGGATGCAATCCGCGCCGCCCTTCCGCGCGACGGCATCCTCGTCACCGATATGACGCAGATGGCGTACGTGGCGACCGCGACCTACCCGGTCTACGAACCGCGCACCTTCCTCTTCCCCAACGGTTACGGGACGCTCGGTTTCAGCGTACCGGCGGCGATCGGCGCCAGGATCGGACAGCCGGACAAGGCCGTTGTCTCGGTCGTTGGCGACGGCGGCTTCCAGTACTCGATGGGCGAGTTGGCCGTCGCGATCCAGGAGCGAATCGGCCTGCCGATCGTCCTCTTCAACGACAACACCTACTCCGCCGTCAAGGAAGCGCAGAAATGGGAGCGCGAGGCGCGCTACAACGCGGTCGACCTCGTCGGAAATCCCGACTTCCAGAAGCTGGCTGCGGCCTACGGTATTCCTGCAGTCAAGGTGACGACGCCTGGTGACCTGACGACCGAGATCCGGACAGCGCTCGGCCGCGACCTGCCGACGATCATCGAAGTTCCGACCGAGCAGTGGGTCTAGCGCGAGCCAATATCGCAAGCGCCACAACGATTGACACGAGTGCGACCGCGCGGGCGACCCAGTCCAGCGCGGTCGCTTTGTACGAAACGGTCAGCGTTATGCTCCCGGACGGCACAGTGATGTCCATATAGCCGTCCGAACGATGCGCGATCGGCACCTCCGTGCCGTCCACATTCGCCTCCCAGCGCGGGAACCAGTTCTCGCGGACCGTTACCGTGCCGCCTGCCTGGATCCCCGAAACGTGGATGGTTTCGTCATCGATCCGGGAGGCAACGTCAGCACTGCCGAGCGTCGCCAGAGTCGTTGCGTCGTTGACCAGGTAGGCATCGTAGATGCCGCTGCGGATCGAGGTCAGGAATGGCGCCTCGGCCGCCGCGCCGCGCGCCTCGCCGGTCACAACGATCGCGCCGATGCCGTGCGTGGCCAGGTACGTCGGGTCAATCGTCGAACTATCGACCCGATAGGCGTGCTCAGTTTCGGGGTCGTAATCGCCGACGTGCTCGCGCTGCCAGTACCAGAGCCAATCGTCATAGAAGAACAGGCGGTCACTCCAGAGCGTCGCCCACATCTGGTCGTGCCAGGAGACGGTCGTGCCGAGAATCAGGATCGCGGTCCCGGGAGGAGCCTGCGCATCCACCTGCTCGACGGCAGCATGGAGATCGGCAATGCCCGGCGCGGCCATCGTCCCGACTCGCACCAGACCCTGATCCGACTCCGGGATGAACGACGGCGGCGAGATCACATACAGGATCGGAATCAAAACCGCGACGGCCGCGCACGGAATCGCGGCCCACTGACCGGCCGCCCAGAGGCTGATTCGCCCGACCGCAATCACCGCCAGGGCAATCATCAGCAATCGCTGAAACGGCATCAGCCGGGTCGTCTCCAGTTGCTCGGCCCACGTCGATGGCCAGTCGATTACGACGAGGTAAGCGGTCAGGGCGCAGTAGATAACGGTCGTCCAGCCAATCATTGACTCGACGATCGACTGTCGCCCCCCAAGTGTGATCGCCAATCCGACCAGCACCGCAATGAAGACCGGCCCCGAAACCGCCTGGATCGACGAGTCGAGCCAATCGCGCAGGTTGGCATACCCGCTGTAATGCACGAAGAAGTAGAGGTGGTCGTATCGAATTAGCGAAAAGAGGAGCGGCGCCGACGCGGCCAATCCCAGGGCGAATGGAGCGACTAACCACCAAAAGCCGAGTGAGTTGTCACTTCGATGGAGCCACCAAACGATCAGCGCAGCCGCGGCAATTGTCCCGATTCCGATCAGGGAGCGCGGGTTCGTGTATTCCGCCCAGGCGATCAGGCCCGCACCGGCGACGAACCAGCGCGGATTCGCCCGGCTCAAGCCCGCCGCGATGGCGACGGCGGCCAGAAAGGTCAGCGCGGCCGCAAGCACATTTGTAACCAGGCCCCACTCGACCAACTCATATGATCCTCCGGACCACCACCAGCCACGAATACAGAGGTGACAGGCGAGGCCAACCGGCGCGATCCAGAGCGGCAATCCAGCCAGGCGCGCGATCCCCAGAAAGCCCAGCGCCGGCAGGACAAACA
>DASQCG010000256.1:0-3169 GCA_035634825.1 Thermomicrobiales bacterium
GCCGCCAAAGAAGGGGAACCCACTAAGCGCGGTCGTCGTGACCTGGTCCGGAAGCAGATCCCGTATTCCACTCAACTCCGCGGCCTTGTCCCGGCTCGCATAGGGGATCACATAGCCAAACATCGTCGCCATCAGGGTCCAGATCCCGAGCAGGATCCAGGTGCCCGGCCGCTTGGCCAGCAGGCGGGTTTCCGCAAGCGTTGTCCGCAACATCAGGCAGCCTCCACACGGTTGGTCAGGTCGAGGAAGACGTCCTCAAGCGTTTGCCGCCGCCAGGTCAGCTCGGTCACATCGAACCCGGCCTCGACCAGGCCCCGCGTGATCGATGCGGTGCGGGCCCGATCAGTCCGCAGTTGAATCGCGCCATCGGCGGTATCGACGATTTCAAGATCCTGCCGGCTGAGCAGGTAGTTCCAGGCGGCGTCGAACGGAGTCGCGACAACCGAGAGCAGCTCGTCGCCGCGTAACTCGGCAACCGTCCCCTCCGCAACCAGCTGGCCCTCGCGGATCACCCCAATCCGATCGCAGATCTGCTCGATCTCGCCGAGCAAGTGACTGGAGAGGAGGACGGTTCGCCCCTCGTCGGCAAGGCTCCGGATCAGCGTCCGCATCTCGGCCATGCCGGCCGGATCGAGACCGTTCGACGGCTCATCGAGGATCAGCACGACCGGGTCCTTGAGCAGCGCGGCCGCCAAGCCAAGTCGCTGCTTCATGCCCTGCGAATAGGCGCTGAACTTGTCCCCGGCACGATCGCCAAGGTCAACCTGGTCCAACACCGCCGCTACCCGCTGCGGTTCGACCCGTGAATAGGCCGCCATCAAGCGCAGATTCTCCGCGCCAGAGAGGTACGGGTAAAAGCCCGGCTGCTCGATCATCGCTCCGACCTGATCCAGGCTCTCGGCGCTGCCCGGCGAGCCGCCCGCAACGACCGCGGATCCTGACGTCGGCGCGATCAGGCCGAGCAGCATCCGCAGCGTGGTCGTCTTGCCGGCACCGTTCGGGCCGAGGAATCCAAAGACCTCGCCCTGCCGAATCCGCAGATCCAGCCGATCGACCGCCAAACGCTCACCGTAGGCCCGAGTCAGCTGTCTGGTCTCGATTGCGGTCGTTCGCTCTCCAATTGCCTCAATCATCACGTCCCTCACGACTCAAGTCTCACGTCTCTGTTGTAGCCGTGATCGGTGCAGGTACCGTGAAGCACTTGTGGAGAAATCGTGAGCATGCGATGGCCCCGGCGCGGGGATGCCAATCAGGAGGCTTCTGCCAACTCGCTATAGCTATAATTGAAGGCGTGCCACCAAAACAGGAGGGCCGCGATGGCCGAATCGCTGATGAGTCCTTCGTCCGAGAGTCTCCGCATCGTCATTTTCACCAACATTCCCGGAGGCGTGGTCTACGCCACGGTCAACAGCGTGCTTCGTCCCCTGGGCCACCGAGTCGTCGCCGTGGTCACGACGCCCGGACCGGCAAAGCGGCGCAGCACTAGTTACCTTGATGTTGTGGCTGCCGTGCCGCCTTCGGTCGATGTAATCGTCACAAATCATCCGGAGCGCCTCGCGGCCATGCTGGCTCCCCTGGAACCCGACCTGATCATCTCGGGTGGCTTTCCCTGGCTGATCCCGGACTCTGTGATTGCGTTGCCACGACTGGGCGCGATCAACATGCACCCGGCGCCGCTCCCGAAATACCGCGGGCCGTGCGCCATCGAGTGGATGTTCCGGAATGGTGATCCGGTCATGGGATTCACCGTCCACCGCCTGGCGGGAGAATTCGACACCGGTCCGATATTGGCTCAAGGGCAAGTCGCGATAGACGATGATGACGACATGGGGAATCTCATAGACAAGATGGACGATGTCATTCCCCCGCTGCTGGTCCAGGCCATTGAGCGGGTGATGCGAGGCGATCCCGGCGATCCCCAGGACGAGACTCGGGCTAGCTACGCCGGCATGTTCGATCCGACATGGCGAGCGATCGACTGGAGTCGAACGGCACGCGAGATCCATAACCAGGTGCGGAGTTGGACCGGCGTCCGCGATATCCCGCGCGGCGCCATTGGCGAGGTCGACGGGAAGTGGCTGACGGTGCAGCGCACACGATTACCACTCGCGGTAAAAGGCGTCGCCGGGGCCGGCCCGGCGGGCACGGTTCTGATCCACGAGCCCGATCGGATCCTGATTCAATGTGGAGATGGCCCGCTGGAGCTGATCGACTGGCTTCCGGCGAATGCTACAAGCGTTTGATCCCTACTCGACAATTCTGCATACGTCGCGCCCCAGAATTTCCGCGGCCATGCCACTGGACGAGGCCGTTCGCCTCCCTCAACCCTCAAACCACTACGGGGAGGGAGTGGCCATGGCGCCCCCCTTTACTTGCGTGAAGACGTATTTCGCGGCGCCTTCGCCCATCACCTCCGTGACAAGTTCAGGCTTGCCGTTGTCACCTTGAGCGAGAGAGACCAGGGCCTGAGCTCCGAAAAGCGGTGAGTCGCTGAAGATATAGCCCATCGCTTTACCGGACTCGTCCATCACTGGTACCAGCCCGGATCGCACCTCCCCGGCATCAAAGATGAGCCTGTCACCCTGCATCCGAAGGGTGACATCGCCCAGAGCGTCGTTCGTGTATGTGCCCAGATACGGCGCGACTGCTGACGCATCGAGCGTGCCGATCGACGGACCGCCCTGCCCGCCGCTCAGCAGCTGCTGCAGGAGCGGATCGATCTCGTCCGGTTGATCGAACAGCAACTCAAGCAAGCGGAAAGGCAACGCGTTTATCAAGACCTCGGCGCCCTGGGTGCCGCTGGTCAATATCACGATGCCGAGATCCGCATCGGGCAGATAGGCGAGATTCGACGTGAATGCCAGGGTACCGCCGTTGTGGCTGAGCATCGGCTGACCCTTATACGAACCGACGACCCAGCCCATGCCATACGCCTGCGCCGATTCGTTGACAAATAGCGGCAAGCCGGGATTCGGCTGGGTCTTGACCCGGCCCTCGTGCGTCTTCGCTAAATTCTCGGCGGAGACGACCTGCGTCCCGTTCGGGGCAACGCCATCAGCCATCTGCGTCTGCAGGTAAGCCGCCATGTCGCTCGCGTTGGACCAGAGCGCACCGGCCGATGCGACGGTCTTCGTGAAGCCATCGTCGCTGACCAGCGAAATCGGCGAGA
>DASQCG010000257.1:0-10259 GCA_035634825.1 Thermomicrobiales bacterium
ATAAAGGCGTACGCGACCTGCTCGAGCGGCTTGTTCGCATGCTCCCGCATCGTCAACACGTCGGCGAGCATCTGCGTCGGGTGGAACTCATCGGTCAGGCCGTTGTAGACCGGCACTCCGGCGTACTTTGCGAGAGTTTCCACCAGTACCTGTGAGAACCCGCGGTACTCAATGGCGTCGTACATGCGACCGAGCACGCGGGCCGTGTCCTTCATCGACTCCTTGTGCCCGATTTGCGAACCCTCAGGTCCGAGATAGGTCACATGCGCGCCCTGGTCGTAGGCCGCCACTTCGAACGCGCAGCGGGTACGAGTGCTCGTCTTCTCGAAGATGAGCACGATCTCCTTCTGATGGAGTCGCTGCCGCTCGGTCCCGTTGCGCTTCGCGGCTTTGAGCTCGGACGCAAGATCGAGCAACCCGATGAACTCCTCTTTGCTCAATAGCCCAACGTCGAGGATGTCGCCGCCCTTCAGGCGGGAAAGCGTAACGGCCATGTACCGGCTCTCCTTTCACCGAACAACTCGAAAATGCGAGTCCGCGCCCGTGCGCTAGACCGCCGCGGAAATCGCCAATCCGACCGCACAGAGGACCGTCAAGGCCGCCAGGATTGGCCAGACAAACTTCAACCAGGTCCCGTATCCGATCCGGGCGATCGCCAAACCGCCCATGACCACCGCCGAGGTGGGCGTAACGAGCGCCACGATGCCGCTACCGAACTGGAACGCGCTGACGACCAGTTCTCCGGCGACACCGGCGAACAAGGCGAGGGGAGCCATGATCGGCATCGCGACCGTTGCCAGTCCCGAGCTCGATGGAATCAGGAACGAGAGTGGGATGAACAAGATAAAAAGCAGCAGGACGAATCGAGCGCCGCTCAAATCGCTGACCGCGGACTCGGCCCAATTGAGGACTGTGTCGGTAATCATCCCGTTGTTCATGATTACCGTGATGCCGCGAGCGATCCCAATGATGAGCGCCACGCCGAGCAGATCCCGGGAGCCGTCGACGAACGAACCGGTCAGATCCTTCTCTGAGAGCCCGCCGGCTACCCCCACCAGCACCGCGAAGAAAAGGAACGACGCGGTCATTTCGGGGAACCACCAGAACAGCGTCGGAAATGGGATCCCGAGATCCGACCACGGAATCACTCCGTAGATCATGGCCACGAACGCGAGCAGGAAGAGCACGAGGACGACTTTGTGGCGTCCAGTGAAGGCGCCAAACTCATCTCCGCCCTCCTGACCGGTGAGGAACCGGGCTTCGTTGTCTTCCTTCTGTGCGAAGATGAGCGACTTCGACGGATCCTTTTTCACCCGCTCGGCATAGCGCATGACGAAGAAGATGCCGAGGGCCAGGCCGATAACCAGGATCACGAGCCGAAGCGGCAGGCCGTCGCCAATCGAAACATCGGCGAAGCCGGATGCGATTCCAGTTGCGAAGGGGTTGACAGTCGAGCCCAGCACGCCGATGCCGGCGCCGAGCAAAATAACCGCAACCGCGCTCAGGGCGTCGTATCCCGCAGCGATCATGACCGTGATAATCAGGGGATAAAACGCGAGCGTCTCCTCGGCCATGCCATACGAGGTGCCGCCGAGCGCGAAGACCACCATCAGCGCGGGGACCATCCACTTTTCGCGGCCCTTGAGCGAGCTGACGACGCGGGCGATCCCGGCGTTGATTGCGCCGGTCTTCATCGTCACACCCAGGAATCCACCGATGATGATGATGAACATGGCCACGTCAATGGCACCGAAAAGCTCGCCGGTGTTCCAGTAGCTGATGTTTCCAGTGTCATCCTGGATTCCGTACATGCCATTGATCGGCGCCTTGATCGAGTCCAGCAGAATCTTCTGCGGCTCGTGGGTCACGCTGTGGTATGTCCCGGGAATGGGCTCTCCATCCTGGTTGTAGTCGTAAGTACCGGCCGGAATGATCCAGGTCGCCGCCGCCGTGAGCACGATCAGGGCAAACAAGATCGTGTATGCGCTCGGCAAAGCGAAAGACCGGCTCGGCGTCTCGCTTGCACCGGGCCCTGGTATCGTCTGTAGTTGACCGTCATCGATGGCTTCGACGTTCTGCGACATTAGGGCGTTCCCCCCACTGGGTGCGGGCGAGCAATGTCTGCCGGTCGGCTACAACTGCTTGATCCGTAACTTGATCCGTGACTGCGCAACTTCCAGCACCCGGTCCAGCCGGTCGAGCCGGATCTTCGTGACAAAGTTGGATGTGTCGTCGGCTGCCTTTTCGATCATTTTCTCGGCGTCATGCAGCTTCGCATTGGCTTCTTGGAGCGACTGCTTTGCCTGGTCAGGTGTCTGACCGTCGGCCGCCGTGACCAGATCGCGCGCTTCGCTGATGAGCGTCGCCGCGTCCGCGGGCGCATGCTGGGAGTTGAGCACCAGCGTCATCGCCGAGGCCGGCCCGGTCAGCACCGGCGCGGCGGCGAGATCCTGCGCCGCCCGCTCGTCGACTCCCTCGCGGGCTCGCCCGGAGTTCTCCCGCCCGTCGCTGCCAGAACCGATCAGAAACAGAATCGCGAATGCAGCGAGTACACCGCAGACTATCTGCCACGGCTTCATTGCGGGCATCCTCCCCTAGAGCGGGTCCCTGAGGAACGGGCACGTCATGCAATGACCGCCCCCTCTCCCCTTGCCCAGCTCGAAACCCTGGATGGGCAGCACCTCGACTCCGGCATTTCTCATCTTGGCGATGGTGTATGTGTTGCGCTCATAGGTGACCACCACACCTGGCTCGATTGCGACGGTGTTATTCGCGTCATCCCACTGCTCACGCTCCTGCTGGTACTGGTCGCCGCCGGTCTCGACGACCGTCAGCTTTTTCACGCCGAGCGCGTCGCGAACTGTAGAGAGGAAGTCCGGCTCGACCGTGACGTGGAAGTCGCCCTCCTTCTTGCCAGGACGCAGGCTGACTGCCTTGATCTCGTTGACGACCTTCGGATAGGCGGTCACCTTGTCCCGGTCGAGCATGGTGAAGACGGTGTCGAGATGCATGTGGGCGCGGTCTTTGCCCATCACGCACGCCACGACCCGTTCCGCGGATCCCTTCGCAAACAGGGCGCGGGCAATCTGCTCGATCATGCGTCCCTGGGTTCGCTCGCTCATGCCGATCAACACGACGCCGTTGCCCACCGGTTGGACATCTCCACCCTCGAGCGTGGCTCGGCCGAAGTCGGACACGTCAAAGAGGCCCGCTTCTCCCTGTTCCGGGTACCACCAGTTGAAGTCCGCCTTTGCGAACATCGGGTGATATCGGTAGATCGCGAAGAGGTTGAGCGCTTCCCGGCGGCGCGCTGGCCAATACATCGGGTTGACCGAGACGCCGTCGAAGATCCAGCACGATGAATCGCGCGAGAAGAGTGAATTCGGAAGCGGCGGGAGGACAAACGTCTCCTTGTCGTCGAGAGCAGCGGCCGTCAGCGACACGCTCGCGTATTTCGCCCAATCAATGTCGGCCTCCGCGGCCGTCATCCCGCCGATAAGGTGCGCTGCCAAGTCCTTCGGGTCCAGGGTCATCAGGTACTGGCGGATCTCGTCGGCTATTGACCAGCCGACCGTATACGGCGAAGCCACCGCATCTACGAGCTTGCAACGGGCTTCGTCGCTGGCCGTCAGTGTCTCTGCGAGGAGCTCGTGGGTGAGATACACCTCCACGCCGCGAGAGCGAAGCAACTTGACGAACGCATCATGTTCACGCTGCGCCTGCTCGACCCAAAGTACGTCGTCGAACAGGAGATCATCGTGATTCGCTGGAGTCAGTCGTTTGAGGCTGAGGTCCGGCCGATGAACTATCACCTTCCGGAGCTTTCCAACCTCGGAATGAACGCCAAACGCGGTCATTTCGTCACGCTCCTACTGCTTGCAATCGGTCAACGGCATATGTGATCTCAGGCAGCTTCAACGCACGGGCAATCCGTCTCCGTCCGCGCCGGTCCTCTGTCGAGTACGAATCGCGTTTGGGCGGAGGTGACGCTCTGCTTACTACTTTGGCAACTGGACGCAGGGTATCAACGGCTGAGTTGTAACGTCATCGGACCAATGGAGTATTCAAATTGCCGCTTGATTAACATGATTCGGCGGCAATTGTTCGAGCTGTTGATCAACTGGTTCCGGGGGGGTCTCGGCGGCCGATTGTCCGAGAACAACGACCTCGCCAGGCTCAGCTCCCTCGACCACAATCGGCCGATCGTCGAGCCACGATCTGACGACGCAAGCGAGTGCCTTCGGATGGCTGAAGTTAATGGCATGCGCGGCCTGATTGTGGATCACCAGGGTGATACCCGGTTTTTCTGCCACGAGCTCCTTTAAGCGTTCCTTTGAGACGAGCGGATCGCGAGCACCGGCAACAACCAGTATCGGCAGGTCGAGCGTAAGCACGCGATCGATCGTCGGATACTGGGTCATGGCGTGGAAGAGCCGCATGGAGCTGAATGGGCCGAAGCGAATGTAGTCGGGCACCGCGATCGGAATGATGCGCGGCGTCTCGAGCAGACTGTCCCGGCCAAGTTGCGGCAATCCCCGGTAGATCGGTTGGTTGTGCGGTCCTCCGGCTGGCGAGACCAGAATCGCGCTCTCGATCCGGTCGGGATACGCGTGCGCGAACTCAACGGTAACCAGGCAGCCCATGGAGTTGCCAAGCAGAACGGCGCGCTCGACGCCAACTGCGTCGAGGAACGCTGCCAAAGCGTCGGCAAGCTGTGGGATCGAGAGGGTGCGCTTCGGCTTGTGCGAGCGGCCATACCCCGGGAGATCAGGGACATACGTCGGAAATTGCGGAGCCAGCAGCTCGGCAGTCGGAACCAGGTAGCGCCCGGAAATGCCGAATCCATGCACGTGAATGATTGGCGTTGCGCCCGTTCCGGCTGCCTGATCGGCAAAGCGAAAGAAGAGCGGCAGCTCATCCAGAATGATCCACTTTTCACTGAGGGCAAGGCGCTCAGGCTCCATCGCCTCTCCTTCTGGTCGCGGTGCGACTTTCGCCGGGTCGGACGACTGCACGAGACTAGACATGGAATGCCCGGGACTCAGCGATCGGTTTCCGCCCGAATCCGACCGACCTTGACAGCCTCGGCAAGCGTCGCGTGGTCGCGTTCGGTCTGATCGGCGTACGCATTCGCAAACTCCACCAGCGCGGAGTCGAATCGGTCGCTTGTCCCGATGTACCCGGCAATCTTTGCCGCATCCCCGGATCGGGCGTGCGCGCGCGCAAGCGCCAGGCCGCACAGGGCGCCATACAGCGCCATGCGCTTCGGGTCCATCGTTGCCACATCTGCGGAGCCCTTCATGTCGCGCAGTTGCCGGACATAGATATCTAGCCACTTCTCGCGACCCCAGCCGAGGAAGATGTCACTCGCCGCCTGAATGTACTGCTGTCCCCGCACGACGCGCTGCCCGTGATTCGTATACCGGCTCTTGCCGGCATACGGTTCCAGGACGGACGCCGACGCCTGCTTGATCTGAAGGAACAGCGGATCATTGGGGCCGCTTCCCTGCATGAGCACGATGTAGCACCGCGTTCCCACGCTTCCGACGCCTACGACCTTTTGCGCAAAGTCGACGAAGCTGTACCGTCGCAGCAACATGCGCAGATCATCGCGAATCGATGACCGATACGCCTTGGCAATCCGGGGCAGGTGTTCGCCGAGTATCTCGTCGCTGAGGTGCATGATCAAGGGTGCGTCGTCGACGATTTTGATAGTGCCATCGACTTGCGTCGTCATCTTGGCCAGCGCCTGAAGATGGTCGTGATGAGTCGCACGCCGGGCTCCACGCTGGAGATCCTGCCGGATCGAGGCAGGAGCCTGGGCCATGATATCTTCGGCGGTGATTCGCGCGTACCAGATTTCGCGGTAACTCATCATCGCGTAGGAAGACATTTGCTCACGATACTTGCGTGCTGCCGCGCGGGCCGCATCGGCGCATTGTCCTGACCGGAATCCATTGACCCGTGCCGCGACGACGATGCTGGCTACGAGTCGCTTGACATCCCATTCCCACGGCGCGGGAAGTGTCTCGTCGAAATCGTTCAGGTCGAAGACGAGGCTTCGCTCAGGCGTTCCGTAGACTCCGAAATTCGACAGATGGGCATCGCCGCACGCCTGCACAATCAGCCCGCTCGTCGGAGTTCCTGCCAAATCGCGCGCCATAACGGTCGCGGATCCCCGCAGGAAAGCGAACGGAGAGGCAAGCATTCTGCCGTACCGGATCGGCACGAGGTCCTGCACGCGACCTTCGTCTTGTGCCGTCAGCAAGTCGAGTGGATTGGGCCGATCAGCTGGAGGCGTCCAGGCCGCATGTGAGGATCGAGGGACGTTCTGGCGAATTGCCCTGCCCTCCGCCATCCGGTCGGCGATGCTGGGAGCCTGCCTCCCGGTTTCCCTGGCGATCTCCATTGTTGTCATGGTGCGGGGTTCTTCTGTCGCAATCATTTCTTCGGTCTCCGGGGTAGGTCACATGCGTGCAGATCGCGCTGCACATCGCCAGTTACGACGCTGGAACCCGCTGAACGACTCCGGTCACTGCATGTACTGCTCTACTTGCTGTTGGTTCGCGATCTGCTGATTCAGCGAGTACTTTGACCCTTGCTTGGCGGGCAGAAACGCGCCGATGAGCCAGAGCAGCGGGATGAATATCCCGATGATGCCCAGCACCGTATAACCCTTCTGGAAGGTCATGATGCAGACAGTGAACAAGCAGGTGATGTAGAACGACAAGAGAATGAATCCGAGCGTCCATTCAAGCCAGGACATGGCATCGACCCTCCGGGAAATTCGAATCGGTCAACGATGAGCGCCGCTTGCCAACTACGCAGCCCGCGACATCAGTCGGCGCCGTCGCTGGCGCCAGCCATCGCTTCCGCGCCCATTTCGACAAGCGTTTCGGGTGTAACCCAGCCATGCGCAATGACGAAGCCGTTCGAGTTCCGGATCGACTCTTTGAGGCCGATTGCCCAGAGGTGCTCGATGAGCAGGAACGCCGCCCCAGTGCCACGGGGTATGAGATCGGCGATCTCGTCGATATCGTCGCTGTCGAGGCCGAACTCTCCTGACTCAGCCGCGGCCATGCCGCCGAGCTCTGCGCCAAGTTCCATGCCGGACTCGCCCGACGCGCCATATCCGAAAAGCGCGCCCGAGAGCATCCCCAGCAAGACAACTTCGTCATCGCTCAGATCCGACGCCTGGATTTCGGTCAGGTCGCCATGTTCGTCTTTCGACACATAGACTGCGTCGACGAGGCGGACGACTCCGTCGTCTCGAAGTCGGCGCAATTGATTCACGACATCCAACGGCAGGGCTGACTGCCCGAAGCCGATGACGATGAGCTGCATTGGACCGTAGGTCATAGCGGGTTTCCTCCTGTTTCACGTCGGGACTGCTCACCTATTGAGCCGTTACTTACCGAACGTCATGTGACATCTGATCGATGCAGACAGTCGCCGCCAGAATCAGGAGGTCGTTCTGACCTGGCGCAATTTCCACGCCATAGGAGTCCCGCACGCGGAACCAACGCTTCGAGATATCCGCCACGTTGCCGATACGGTACTCGTGGGAGACGATGTTTCCCTGAACTTCGAGATCCGGACCGTCTCCCACCTTGACGATGAAGCGATCCCGAAGTGGCGCGATCATTGCCTTTTGAACCATGGCCATCCGGCCGCCGCCGGGCGATTCGACTTCCATCGAATCACGGAGCCGGGCAACGCGTTGTTGGATCTTGCAGATCTCATTGCCCTGCATATCCCGGAAAATAAGGGTGTCGCGCATTCGCAGTGCCTTGCCATCCACCTTGTAAACGCGCTGCCCCTGATCGTTCTGGATGAAGAAGTCGTCGCCGACCGATGCCAGTTTTTCGACCATTCGATATCGGCTGCCCTGGGACTGGGACTGACGCCCCGGCATCGGCGTAATGTCCGCGACGGGTGCAGGGGGCTCGCTGGCTCCGCCAAGTCGTCTCTTCCTGAACATGCGAATCGCTCCTTTTCGCCCCGACCGATCTGTCGACGGGATGTCTGATGCATTGCGTCGGGACTGTCACCGGCGATACTGGTTTGGCGTTTCCGTCACGGCCCGGCTTGACAAATTGCTCACCGGGTAAAGGGTTTCCGGGGGCGCACTTGGGCACGCCCCTTGCCCAGTCGCTATGCCGCCGCCTGGGTCAGCGCCTCGGAGAGCGCCTCTTCCTGCTCAGACGACAGATTCGTCTTGATAAGGGTGCCGCCAAATTTCGCCATCTCCGGCAAGACACGCTCAGCGTTGGTGTTGCGCGCCATGACGAAGAGCGCAGACCCACCGGCCGGAATCGCCGCGGCGACTTCCTTGATCCATTTGTCATCGATTCCGAAGTCGCTGAGCTTGGCGGCCAGGGCTCCAGTCGCCGCACCAACTGCCATCCCGAACAATGGGACGAGGAAGATCAGGCCAAAGAGAAAGCCCCAGAACGCACCACCAGCCGCTGCTGCGCCGGTCAGGCTCGTTCCCTGATGGAGCTTGAGTTTGCCATCCTGCTTCTTGGTCACCCACGCGATGTCGTCGAGCTGTATCAGGTAGCTTTCCTGCATGCGCGCGAGCGATGCAGCAGCCTCGGCCGCTGTGCCCTCCTGAGGGTACGTAATCACCGCGAGCGTACTCATGGTTCTCCTCACTCCTTCTCTACGCTGCCCATACCGTTCGCCTGAGCCGTTCCTGCGAGCGGTCCTCCGCGGTTCGCCTTTTCGCCGCCCTGCACAGGCGCGGAAGATCGGACCTGCGGTCACGGATCACATGGAACGTTGTCAGCATGGTTCTTTAAAGGTTGTAGCGTCATCAGTCCAAGGGCCTAATCCGTCGTCCGGGAATGCAGTTCACGCTCAGTTCGGGGCGGATCAGGGCCAATGGATTGGGTGTCAGGAAGCGAGTAGCGATGAGTCCAAACTGGACCCCGTCAACAGGTTCAGCTCCACGCCCCGGCGGGAGCAGTCGATCTTTCCTGACGGGTAGAGCCGGGACACGGCAATGGGATGGCGCACGTCAGCGGGTCGCGCGCCATCCCATTCCGTCTTCGCGGCTGGCCGAAGCCGTCGCTCCGTGATGGCTTACTACGTTCTAACCGGGCAAAGACACACGAACCATCAGCTGGACGGAGTGGCCGTTCCCGCCTCGGTCGTGGTGTCCTCGAGTGTCGTGATCTGGAGCGGGTGATCCTCGTTATTGGGCTTGCCCATGATCACGAGCTCATAGACCTTGTTCCCTTCGAGGGCAATACCTGGCATCGTCAGGACGCTGTCGCCTGAGTCCGCTAGCGTAACCTCAACGTCGTAGGTCCCCGCCGGCACGGTGGTGTATTCGGACGGCCGAGCGTACTCGAGCTTCGTCGCGAACGAGACATCCTGACCGGATGCCTTGACGTTGACGGACGGGAGATCGACCGACGCCTGGACCACTCGCACGCGGGCCGCGCCATCGCGGACGGGACTGCGATCGACGACCGAGGTCAGAACCAGCGCGTCACTGATGACCAGGTAGTAGTCGTTGCCGGCCGGAACTGGGTACATCGTGTCGAAGACCGCGTAGTTGAACCCGGCCCGATCTTCAGTGATCGTGACACGATTGCTGCCCGGCTCAATGTTGATCCAGTCGCTGGTCTTGCCGTAGGTAAACTCGTCGAGAACGGTGTCGTAGTTGATGGCTACTTCCACTTTTCCGAGGTCTGCCGAGGCGTGCAGGATTTGGACCCGCGTCTGGATCGACGAACTGTCTTGCGCCGATGTCGGCTGCAGTCCAATCGGCGCTGCCAGCCCCAGAACCATCGACCCGATCACAAGCAGCGCAGTCACGCTGAGCTTGCGGATCCCGGAACGTCGGACACTGCTCTTCATGGTCACTCCTCCTCTGCGCTCACATGGTCACCAAGCCGGTGGCCGATCTCTGAGCCGGGGTGATCGCGAATTCCTCATGCCTGCGCCTCACGCGTGAGGCAGACGTCGGTTCTCGATTCATCCACAGGACCCACTGGCGACGCTACCGGAGCCGTGGTAGTAGCCGCATGTGCCGAATGGAGTATTCGGCGTCGCATTTCCGCGAGAATTGCCGGATTCCGTCGGGAGGCGCGCAGCGACCGTCATTGCACGGCGTGCGCCGCCTTGTAGAGCTCTTTGACGGTCGCCTCGTCGAGTGCCTGGATGACGAGCGTGCCTTCGTATCCCGCGAGTGCGTTCTGTGCCGCGAGGGTGGACTCTTCGGCAACGAGAGCAATAACCGCCGCCTT
>DASQCG010000258.1:0-8792 GCA_035634825.1 Thermomicrobiales bacterium
AGGAAGAGTACATGCTCGCCGTCGACGAGTATGGCGAGGATAGCTTCACCGCCATGATCGGGGCCGAGGCCATCCACGATCTGCTCGCCGGCATGGACCTGGAGAAGATCGCCGGCGACCTGCGTTCGGAACTGGCTTCGACCACGTCCGAGCTGAAGCAGAAGAAGTATCTGAAGCGGCTCAAGGTCGTCGAGAACTTCATGGAATCCGGCAACCGTCCGGAATGGATGATCATGAAGGTGGTCCCGGTCATTCCGCCGGACCTGCGCCCGCTGGTGCCGCTGGACGGCGGCCGCTTCGCCACCAGCGACCTGAACGACCTCTACCGCCGCGTCATCAACCGCAACAACCGGTTGAAGAGGCTCCTCGAGCTGGGCGCGCCGGAGATCATCATCCGCAACGAGAAGCGCATGCTCCAGGAGGCCGTCGACGCGTTGATCGACAACGGTCGCCGTGGTCGTGTCGTCTCCGGGTCGGGCAAACACAAGCTCAAGAGCCTGTCGGACATGCTCAAGGGCAAGCAGGGCCGGTTCCGCCAGAACCTGCTCGGCAAGCGCGTCGACTATTCCGGCCGTTCCGTGATCGTGGTCGGTCCGGACCTGGCCCTCGACGAGTGCGGTCTGCCTAAGCGGATGGCGCTGGAGTTGTTCAAGCCGTTCGTGATGCGCAAGTTGGTCGATCACGGCCACGCCCACAACATCAAGGCGGCCAAGCGTCTGGTCGAGCGGGTCGATCCGCGCGTCTGGGAGGTGCTGGAAGAGGTCATCGAGAATCACCTCGTGCTCCTCAACCGTGCGCCGACGCTGCACCGGCTGGGAATCCAGGCCTTCCGGGTTCGCCTGATCGAAGGCTCGGCAATCCAGATCCACCCGCTGGTCTGCACCGCGTTCAACGCGGACTTCGACGGCGACCAGATGGCGGTCCACGTGCCGCTGTCCAAGCCGGCGCAGAACGAGGCGCGGGAGCGGATGCTCTCGGTCAACAACCTGCTCTCGCCGTCGAATGGTGATCCGATCGTCTCGCCGACGCAGGACATCGTTCTTGGTTGCTACTACATGACCAGCGAGCGCGACTTCGATGCCGATCTCGCGAACGGTACCGTTCCGCGCGGATGGGGCAAGATCTTCTCCTCGCTGGAAGAGGTCAAGCTGGCGTACGACTCCGGCGCGGTCGATCTGCAGGCGCAGGTCGTCGTCCGCACCGATCGCGACGGCGGTGAGGTGAAGCGGCTCGAGACCACAGTGGGACGGGCAATCTTCAACCTCGCACTGCCGGCGGAGATCGGCAAGTTCTACAACCTGACCATGGACCGTAAGCAGCTCCGCAAGGTTGTTGCGGACTGCTACCGGCTCTTTGGCGATCCGTTCGAGACCGCGCACATCGTCAACGAGATCAAGAAGGTCGGCTTCGAATATTCGACTCGCGGCGGTATGAGCATCGCCGTGGACGACGTCGAGATGTCGGAGACGAAGCCCGAGATTGTCGACAAGGCAGAGGCGGAGGCGGACAAGATCGACAAGCAGTACCGCCGCGGTCTTGTCACCGAGAATGAGCGGCTGCGCGAGCTTGAATTGATCTGGAACGAGGCCCGCGACACGCTTGCCGCGGACGTCGAGAAGAAACTGAAGGGTCAGAACTCGGTCTACATGATGGCCGACTCTGGCGCGAAGGGAAACATGAACCAGATCAGCCAGATGGCCGGTATGCGCGGTCTGGTGCTTGATCCGAATGGTCGCATTATCGACATCCCGATCAAGTCCAACTTCCGCGAAGGCCTGACGGTGCTCGAGTACTTCCTCTCGACGCACGGCGCCCGCAAGGGTCTGGCCGACACCGCCATCCGAACCGCCGACTCCGGCTATCTGACGCGGCGTCTAGTCGACGTCTCGCAGGACGTGATCGTGTCTGTGGATGACTGCGGCACGACGCAGGGTCTCTGGATCGAGCGGATCGACGCCGAAGGCAAGCAGCTCAGCGACGATGACCTCCGGGCCAAGGTCCTTGGGCGGACGCTCGCGTCGGCGATCTACAACCCGACGACCGGCGAGCTGATCGCCGATGCCGGTCAGGAAATCGGTGATCACGCCGAGGTCGGCGATGGCGCCTACCGGGACATCCTGGGGGAGATCGTCGCGGCCAATGTGGAGAAGCTCCACGTTCGGACCGTGATGGCCTGCGAAGCGGTCCATGGAGTCTGCGCGGCCTGCTATGGTCGTAATCTGGCGAGCGGCAAGCTGGTTGATATGGGTGAAGCGGTGGGCATCATCGCCGCACAGTCGATCGGCGAGCCCGGCACCCAGTTGACGATGCGCACGTTCCACACCGGTGGTGTGGCGCGAGCGGACATCACGACTGGTCTCCCGCGCGTCGAGGAGTTGTTCGAGGCGCGCGTGCCGAAGGGCGCGGCGATCCTGGCCGAGCGCGAGGGCGCCGTCTCTATCGAGCAGACCGATACGGGCCGAATCCTGAAGGTCACAAGCGTCGAGCAGGACACGGCGACATTCGACCTCAAGAAGGGGTGGGATCCGGCCGTGGCCACGGCAACGCCGGTGATCAAGGACAAGACCCTGATCGCGGTCGGACCGAATGAGGAGAAGAAGCTTGCGCCGATCGATGGCATCGCCTACGTCGACGACAAGACAATCCTGGTCCGGAACGAGCGCGAAGAGACCGAAGAGCATTTGGTCGGTCACGTCTACCAGATCTTCGTCGAAGACGGCGAACTGGTGACGCCCGGTCAGCAGTTGACAGATGGAGCGAAGGACCCCCAGCAGGTGCTCGTCACCCTTGGGCCGGACGCTGTTCAGAAGTACGTTATCGACGAAGTGCAGAAGGTGTACAAGTCGCAAGGCGTGAACACGAACGACAAGCACATCGAGGTCATCTGCCGGCAGATGCTCCGCAAGGTTAGCATTGTCTATCCAGGCGATACCGACCTGCTGCAGGACGAGCGCGTTGATCGCTTTGAATTCAACCGGATCAACGGGGAAGTCCTGGCGCAGGGCGGCGAGCCGGCGACGGCGATCCCAGTCCTGCTCGGGATCACCAAGGCGTCTCTCGAGACGGATTCGTTCCTCTCGGCCGCGTCGTTCCAGGAGACCACGCGCGTTCTGACCGAAGCCGCGATCAACGGCAAGGTCGACTCGCTACGCGGGCTCAAGGAGAACGTGATCATCGGCAAGCTGATCC
This sequence comes from Thermomicrobiales bacterium, assembly GCA_035634825.1. Lineage (GTDB taxonomy): Bacteria > Chloroflexota > Chloroflexia > Thermomicrobiales > UBA6265 > DASQCG01. The sequence goes on from DASQCG010000258.1 coordinate 3,190, forward strand.
CGGCGGGGTCCGGGTACGGCGTGTCGGGTGGACTCGATCTCTCGAACCTGGACACGGTCACCCTGGAGGCGATCGAGGAGGGCCGGGCGGCTACGGCCGTGAAGGATCCCGAGACGGCCAGTGAAGAGGACTACGCCGAACTGATGCAGTCCGGAGCGTTGCCGAATGACGATGTCACCGGCGAAGAGGCCGATGGCTACTCGGTTTCGAGCGTCGAGGATCTCGAGGCGCAGGACATTAACTAGTCCTGGCCAACAGCATCTGAACAAGGAATGGGACGGGCACTATGCCCGTCCCGTTTCGTATTCTTGAACCGCAATGTCAGCTCGTGCGTGAGCCGTCGGAGAGACTCGTCGACTGTTCGGTCTTGGCCGACGCTGGAGAATCGAGATGGATTGTTGCCGAGCGCAGACCCTTGACGCCGAGTTTGGCGAGAAAATAGCGGCCATTAATCTGCGCGAGTACCGCCGGCGCGGACCTTCGAAGACGACCCGGTTGCTGCTGGAGGCGTTGCGGGCGGAAGGTGTAGCGGGTCGGACGCTGCTCGACATCGGCGGAGGAGTGGGGGCGATCTCGCATGAGCTGTTTCGGTCGGATCTCGCGCACGCCACGTCGGTCGATGCCGCCGGTGCGTTCATCGATGCCGCCCGTACGGAAGCCGAGCGTCAGGGCCATGCGAATCGGATGTCACTCTATCAAGGCGACTTCGTGATGCTCGCCGCCGACATCCCCACCGCCGATATCGTCACGCTCGACCGCGTCATCTGCTGCTATCCCGACATGCCCGCGCTGGTCGATTCGTCCGTCGCTCACGCAAAGACTGTCTACGGACTGGTCTATCCGCGCGATACGTGGGTGACCCGTCATGGAGTGCGGTTGCTCAACTGGTACTTCCGGGTTCGCCGGCACTCCTTCCGGACATTCATTCATTCGACCGAGTCGGTCAGTGCCCACGTAGTCGCCCAAGGATTCCAGGTCCGGTTTCAACAATTGACTGGTCTCTGGCGGGTAGTGGTCTACGCCCGAGCTTGATTCTTCATGCCGCCCGCGATTTTCCCAGGAACCACTTGTCGATCGGCGGATCACACAACGGCAACGAGCACCCGGAATTGGCCGAACTCGTGGATCCGCAATTCCGACCGATCCGTCACGTTCGTCCGGCCGCCCTCGATTGCCGGTTTGGGCTCGACTCGATCCGGCTCGCGTCCGGCAGCAATCTCTCGCATTCCATTGAGCATCGCCGGGATCAGGCTTGGCGGAATCGGGCTTGGACCGTGCGAGGGATAGAGCCGATCGAGGTCGGGTACGAGCCTGGACAATCGCTCCAGTGTTGCGACGTAGTCTGAGATCGACGAATCAGGATTGAGCAGATACAGCGAGCGGAGGTAGACGACATCCGTGGAGTACAGGGTCCTGCCGGCCCGGTCGAGGAGCACGAGTCCACCCCGGGAATGACCCGGCGCATGGATGACCTCGAGCGTTTGTCCCCCGAGGTCGATTTGGTCGCCCTCGTCATAGGTGCGAGTCGGCTCTTTTCCGGGAATGGAGTATCCGACCGGGTTGAAGCCTGGCGGCAGCGGACCGCTCATCTCGGACTCAACGAACCAGTTCGCCAAACGCTCCGCGGACTGTCCAGCAAGGAGGTCGGTCGCCTCTGATGGATGGATGCCGACATCTTCGAATTGCCAGGCGCCGCCGATGTGGTCATTGTGGGCGTGACTCTGGATGACGGATAAGGGAAGCGGCGTGATCTCTTCGACCAGCCTGCGGATATCGCCAACCCCCATACCTGTGTCGATCAGTGCGGCTCGGTCTTTTCCGAGGACAAGGTAGGACTTGACCTCTTCGCTGTGCAGCGGTTCCTCAATGACCCAGATTCCGGGCTGGTCCTCCCATACTCGAAACCAATCCTGAACCAAATCCGGCATTCGCTCCCACTCCTGTTTGCGAAAAGGCAATTCCAAGGCGCCTGTACCTTGACTCACAACCACAAGATGCGTATTATTACCCCTTGTGTCCGCCCGACGGGCGGACATTGCTGCGTGTCCCACCTAACGGCAAGGACGCAGGAAAGTGGGTTCACGAGCAGGGCAAATGGATCCGCAGCTGCGGGCGAGTGCGGCACGCAGAGCACGGTTACACAAGCCATCTGTCCTTTAAGGAGTTTTGTCGTGCCAACGATTAATCAGTTGGTCCGTAAAGGCCGAAAAAGCGTCAAGAAGAAGACCAAGGCGCCAGCCCTCGGATACACCTATGCATCCGTGGGTCGGTATGCCGGTCGTCAGCGCCGGGGGAGCAACGCGCCGCAGAAGCGTGGCGTATGCACCCAGGTCAAGACCATGACGCCCAAGAAGCCGAATTCCGCGCTGCGGAAAATCGCCCGGGTTCGCCTGTCCAACCAGATGGAAGTGACAGCGTACATTCCGGGTGAGGGGCATAACCTGCAGGAGCACTCGGTGGTGCTGGTGCGCGGCGGGCGGGTCAAGGACCTTCCCGGCGTTCGTTACCACATCGTCCGTGGCACGCTGGATGCTCGTGGCGTAGAGAATCGGAAACAGGCTCGGTCGAAGTACGGAACCAAGGCGCCCAAGAAGGCCAAGTAGGGCCTGACAACGCCTACCCGCGCTTGCGGAACTGAGAAAGCACGACAAAGCGGCTTGACGTCTCAAACGGTGAGCGTTGACCGCTTTTTCGTGTGCAAGAGATACGGAAGTTGTTTGAACACCGGAACGTGAAGTCCGGTTCGCTTTGGAGGCGAACGACGCCATGCCACGACGCGCCAAGATTGTTCGACGGCCGCTGGTCCCTGATGCCCGATACAACAGCGAGTTGGTGACGCGATTCACCAACAAGATCATGCAGCGGGGCAAAAAGGGCCTGGCCGAGCGGATCATCTATGGGGCGCTCGAGTCGATCGAGCAGCGCAGTGGTCGGAATGCCCTTGAGGTCTTCGAGCAGGCCGTGACGAACGCCACGCCGGTGATCGAAGTCAAGCCGCGCCGCGTCGGTGGCGCCACATACCAGGTTCCGGTGCAGATTGATCAGCAGCGCCGCCTCTCGCTCGCAATACGCTGGCTGCTCAACTCCGCCAAGTCGCGCTCCGGCAAGTCCATGCAGGAAAAGCTGGCGGCTGAATTGCTTGATGCCGCCAACGGCACGGGCGCAACGATCAAGCGGCGCGAGGATACGCACCGCATGGCCGAAGCGAACCGGGCCTTCGCGCACTACCGCTACTAGGCGGGAACGCGGAGCCCCGCGCTCCGCAGATTGATACGAGGACGAACGAAGACATGACAGCCACGGCATCCAAGATGTCTCCCGCTCAACAGGGTACGCAGCTCGAGCGGACGCGAAATATCGGCATCATTGCCCACATCGACGCCGGCAAGACCACCACGACGGAGCGGATCCTGTACTACACCGGCCGCGTTCACCGTCCGGGTGAGACACACGAAGGCGCGGCCACGATGGACTGGATGGAGCAGGAGCGCGAGCGCGGTATCACCATTACGTCCGCCGCGACGACCTGCTACTGGAAGGACTATCGGATCAACATCATCGACACGCCGGGCCACGTCGACTTCACGGTCGAGGTTGAGCGCTCGCTGCGTGTGCTTGATGGTGGCGTTGTCGTGTTCGACGCCGTCGCCGGAGTTGAGCCGCAGTCGGAAACCGTTTGGCGGCAGGCTGACAAATACCACGTACCGCGGTTCTGTTTCGTCAACAAGATGGACCGCACCGGTGCCTCGTACGAGCGCACGCTCGAGATGATCGTCGACCGTCTCAAGGCGACTCCGATCCCGGTCCAGTGGCCGATTGGCGCGGAAGCGGACTTCCAGGGCGTGGTCGACCTTATCGAAGAGCGCGCCTACTACTATCACGACGACATGGGCAAGAACATCGAAGAGACAGATGTTCCGGACAACCTCAAAGAGAAGGTCGCCGAGATTCGCCACCAGATCATCGAGCACATCGCCGAGTCGGACGAAGAGCTGATGATGCGCTATCTCGAAGACGACGTCTTGACGCCCGATGAGCTGCGCTCGGCGCTCCGTGCCGCGACGCTTCGGGGCGATCTGGTCCCCGTCCTCTGCGGGTCCTCGCTGAAGAACAAGGGCATCCAGTTGATGCTGGACTCGATCCTGTACTACCTCCCGTCGCCGCTTGATATCCCTCCTGTGATAGGAACCGATCCTCGCACCGACGAGGAATTGACCCGCGAGGCTGACGCCGAGGCGCCGTTCTCCGGTCTGGTCTTCAAGATTCAGGCGGATCCGCACGTGGGCAAGTTGGCATATCTGCGGGTCTATTCCGGCAAACTCGACTCGGGCAGTTACGCGCTCAACTCGAGCAAGGGCGATCGCGAGCGAATTGGCCGCCTCCTGCGGATGCATGCTAACCACCGCGAGGAAACGCAGTCGGTTGCGGCCGGCGACATCGTCGCCATCATCGGACTCAAGAACTCTTTCACTGGCGACACGCTGTGCGATCCGAACAATCCAATCCTGCTCGAGTCGATCAACTTCCCGGAGCCGGTCATCTCCGTCGCTATTGAACCGAAGACGCGCGCTGACCAGGACAAGATGGGCACCGCACTGGCCCGCCTCGCTGAAGAGGATCCGACATTCCGGGTTCGCACCAACGAGGAAACTGGCCAGACGCTGATCGACGGCATGGGTGAACTTCATCTCGAAGTCATCGTCGATCGCATGATGCGGGAGTTCCGCGTCGACGCGACCGTTGGTCGGCCGCAGGTCGCGTACAAGGAGACCATCACGGTCCCGGTCCGCGCCGAAGGTCGCCACGTTCGTCAGACCGGTGGCGCAGGCCAGTACGGTCACGCCGTTGTCGAGTTCTCGCCGCAGGAGCGGGGTGGCGGTTACGTCTTCGAGGACAAGATCGTCGGTGGCGCCATTCCGCGCGAGTTCATCGCACCGATCGACGCCGGCATTCGTGAGGCGATGGCTGGCGGCGGCGCTTCGGGTTATCCGCTGGTCGACATCAAGGCCGTCCTGGTCGATGGCTCGTACCACGAAGTCGACTCCAAAGAAGTGGCCTACAAGATTGCCGGCTCGCTGGCGCTCAAGGAGGCGGTTCGCCGTGGCAAGCCGTCGATTCTCGAGCCGATCGTCCGCGTGGAAGTCACTACGCCGGAAGAGTTCATGGGCGACGTGATTGGCGACCTGAACTCACGCCGTGGACATGTCCAGGGAATGGAAGTTCGGGCGGGCGCTCAGGTCATTCGGGCATTCGTACCGCTGGCCGGTATGTTCGGTTATGCGACCGATCTCCGGTCGGCCACGCAAGGCCGCGCGGTCTACTCCATGGAGTTCGACCACTATGCGCCGGTGCCGAACAACATTGCCGAAGAAATGATGGCGAAAAATCGCCGCGACTAGTCGATATCAATCAGGAACCGTCGGGCGATGAGCGCCCAGGAAGCGTAGAGAGGGAACATCCGAAATGGGCAAGGCGAAATTCGAGCGGACCAAGCCGCACTTGAACGTGGGCACGATTGGCCATGTCGATCATGGCAAGACCAGTTTGACGGCGGCGATCACGAAGACCTTGTCGTTGAAGGGCGAAGCGGCGTTTCGCAGCTT
>DASQCG010000259.1:0-4039 GCA_035634825.1 Thermomicrobiales bacterium
AGTCGTCAGCGAGTTGGAATCGCGTCATGGCGGCTCCTTGTGTGAGGCGAGCAGACGGGGGCGAGCAGGCGAGCAGTCGCGGTGGATATTTTAGGGGGTGGAGGGTGGAGGGTGGAGGGTGGAGGGAACAAAAGGGATCAGTAATGGTAGCGTCGCATAGCAATGCGACTTGGGCGTGAGGAGATCGCGATTACTGCTCGGTTACGGGTGTCCCGTAAACAGGGCCGCTGACGTTATCGCCGATCTCGCGTTCGCCCGTGTTCCAGACGTCGTCGATGCGCCAGCTGTCTCCCTGCGGGACCAGGAAGAGTGTCCAATACTGCGGTTCGGGGACGATCTGGACGACGGCCACGACATGGCCGGATTCGATCCGCCAGACGCGAAGCAGGAGCAGATCAAGTCCCGGGTGGGCGAAGATCGCCGGATGCGACTCGATCGCGTCGATCAGCGGGTCAATTGTCCGCGGGCGCTGGCCGACCGAAAGGCGGAGGTACTCATCGGTCAAGGCGCCGTAGCCTGCCAGAATGTCTCCTGTGACGACGCAATCGGCATAGTCGGCGAGGAACTGCCGGACAGAGGCAAGCGTCTGCTCGTCGATGGGGTCGCCCGGCGGCGGTGGGAAGGGCATCCGGTGCAGCTCGCTCGACCAGGTTCCGCGCACCGGCATGGTCGGCGTCGGGATGGGATGTTCCGTGGCGTCGTCCCGAATCTCGCGGAGGAGGTCGATGCTGATCGGCGGGAAGGCGCAGGCGGCTGTAGGCGTCGCCACGGGTGTGGCATCGGCGACCACCGTGATTGGCGCAACAGCAACGATCGCCAGCATCGCGAAGAGCAACCGGACCCCGCCCATTTCTCACCTCCGTTCCCGAATTCTACCCCCCGCACGTGCGAGCGAGCGACGGGAAGGGGTCAGGAAGGGTGGCGAATTGGTTCAGATCGATCCCCCCGGCATCAGCTCGTCGCGGCGTCGTCCGCTTCTGCTCCAATCAAGACGTGGAGCTCCTCTTCGAATTCGGCTGAATCGCGCTGCCACGTCCGCACCAGGGCGCCATGGTCCCGGAGGCGGGCGCGGCGATATCGCTCTTCCAACTGATCGAGTCCGGTCCGAACGGCGGGATCGGGATCCTCCTGCTCCGCCAGCTGGGTGATCTCGGTAGCAAGCAGGGCGATGCGGACATCGGTGTCGTGGATCTGCCCGAGCGATTCCTGGATCTCCTTGAGGGTGTCGAGCGCCAGCTCCCCCGGCTCCCCATAGGCGTCCGCGAAGAGCTCGAGGGTATAGCGAAGTCGCTTGGCGGTGATTCTGGCCTGGTGGTGCGCCTCGACTGCCTCGGGATCGGCGATTGCATCACCGAAGGCGAACAAGCCGCCTATCTGCGGCTTGAGGACACGGCGGGCATTGGCTGCCCATGATTGCTTCGGGTCGATTAGCGACGGTTCAGCTTTGTCCCGGTCCTTGCAGCTGGATTTTTTCGCGGATTTGCCGCCTGCTTTCCCCTGCGCCGCAAATCGCCGCCTGGCCTCGGCCGGGATATCCCGCTCCTGGAAATCGGTCAGGAATGCCAGCATCTCTTCCCGGGCCGCCTCCCGCTCAACGGACAGCTCCGCGGCCCAATAGTCGATTGCGCTGCGCATCTCCGGCGTCAATTTCTTCTTGCGCTCCGATTTCAGGAACTGGAGCAGCACGTCGCGATCGCGAACGGCTCCGGCGGACCGCGTGACCTGTTTCGCGGTCTTGTGCAAGGGCCGGTACCATTTATTGGGGAAGCAGGGCGCCGCGATGTCCATGGCGGCCCGCAACCGGCGGGACGCCACCCGCATCTGGTGCACCCCTTCGGGATCCTCACCGGCGATCGCCATGGGCAGCGTCTCTTCCACTTCGTCCCACAGGTCGGCGATCAGCACGCGCAACGTTTCGCATGGGTCGGCACTCGCCGTGGCTGCTTGATCAAGCGCAGCGAGGATCAGGCCGGTGCGGATCCCGCTCGCCGCAAGGCTCACGTTTGCGGGCTGTCGCAGCTCGACCATCGCCTGCATGATCGCCACACCTGCCGGGAGCACCCGTGCCCGCGCTTCCGGGATGCCAGTCGCGATGGCAACCTGCGCGGCGGGCTCGGCCATCAGGCGGCAGAGCGCGCCTTCCAGGTCGGCGAGGGTAATGCGATCCGGATCAGGCACGAACTTCGCCAATGCCTCCGCCGTTCCGCCCAGGAGGATCAACTCGTCCGGCGCGGCCGCTGGGAACGGGATTGCCCCGAGCTGCCCGGCGGCCGCATCACGGCACGCCTCGATGTCGGCCCGATCCGGCGGATCGTGCGGGACCAGCCGGTCGGTCAGGCGTCCCGAGCCGAGCGGGATGGAACGATTCAGCACCACCGCGCCCGATTCGGCGGCGATCAGCTCAGTGCTGCCACCGCCGATATCGGCGACCAGGATGGTTCCGGAGGTGTCTCGGGTCGCGCCGAGACCCCGGAAGGTCAAGGCGGCTTCCTCGTCACCCGAGATCACGCGGAGGCTCCAACCGGTCTCCTCCCGTGCCTGGGCCAGGAAGGCCTCGCCATTGGTGGCCGCGCGCGTTGCCTCGGTCGCGACGCCGACGAGGTGGGTTGCGCCGTGCTGCCGGGCGATCTCGGCGAAGCACAAGAGCGTGGCGAGGGCCGAGTCGATCCGGTCCGGCGCCAGGGCCTTCGACGTCTCCAGTCCGGCGCCGAGGCGAACCGTTTCAGATTCCTCCGCCAGCACCTCGAGCGCGCCGCGCCGCCGGCGGGCCACAGTCATCTTGATCGAGTTCGATCCGACGTCGACAGCGGCCACCGGGACGGACGATCTCTTTGCCTTCTTGACTTTGCGGGCCACGGTCGACGCTCCTCTACCCCATGAATGTTATGTTTCGCTTCCAAGCATACAGCCCGCAATGACGCCCCGCTCCCCCGGACTGGTCCTGAACATCTGATCAGGTGGCCGACGCCGTCTGCTTCGGGACGAGGCGGTAGAGGCCGATCGCGGCGAGACCATCGATCAGTCCGGTCAGGCAGAGCCGGGCCATGAGCGCGAGGGTCATCGGGCCGGGATCGGCCGCGAGTTGCGAGAGGGCAACAAGGGCAAGCGCGGTCAGGATGGCAGCGATCGGCGCGAAGCGGCCGGGCAATCCGGACCGCTTCGCAACCTCCACGCAGCCGGGCACAAGGGCAATGATGACGGTATCGTCGAGCATGGGTACACCTCCGGTTTCAGGCTTTAGGTTTTGGGTTTTCGGTTTTCCGTTTTTCGTTCCCTCCACCCTCATCTCCCCACCCGCCACCCTCTGTTACAGTGCTCTCCGTAGCGGAAGGGACACCAACGAGATGGCTGAGTGGACGTGGGAACTGCTGGCGGGTCCGGAGACGATCACGGAGGGACCGGCCTGGGATGGCGAGGGGTTGTTCTACTCGAGCATTGCCGCCAGCGAGATCCGGCGATACGACCGGGCATCGGGCGAAATCGCGACGGTCTATCGCTTCACGAACGCCACGAACGGTCTGATCTTCGGGTTGAACGGCATGCTCTACGCCTGCGAGCAAGCCACCGGTGCGATCGTCCGATATAACACCAAAGGCGAGAAGACGATCCTCCGGTCGAAGTTCAATGAGATGCGCCTGAACAGCCCGAACGACCTCGTCCTCGACAGCCAGGGCCGGATCTGGTTCACCGATCCGCGCTACGGCGATCAGGCCGGTCGCGAATTGACCCACGACTCGGTCTACCGGCTGACGCCGACCGACGATGACTCGCAGCCCTGGCCGATCGAGCGGCTGACGACCGATACGACGCGGCCCAACGGCCTGCTGCTCGCACCGGACGAGCAGACGCTGTTCGTCGCGCAGAGCGACTACTCCGGCGATCGCCAGCTGCGCGCCTACTCGATCCACCTCGACGGCTCGCTCCAGCCGCCGCGGGTGCTGCACGATTTCGGCGTCGCGCGCGGGATCGACGGCATGTGCTGGGACAGCAAGGGGTTCATCGTCGCGACCTGCGGCTGGGCGCAATCGGGACCCGGGCC
>DASQCG010000260.1:0-5860 GCA_035634825.1 Thermomicrobiales bacterium
TACCGGCTGCAGCGCGTGCAGAGCGAACTGGGCATGTCGCTATCCGACCCGAGCGCGGTCGCTCAGCTGGTCATCGCCCTTCGGGCGTGGCGGATGCTCGGCGACGCTCGGCCGCCGGCTACGCGTCAGACCGGCCGCGCATTGTGGCGCGCGCCAACGCGGACTAGTCCAAGTTGTGGGCGGTCACAGACCTCACCCGACCACTGAAACATCCGCTGGTTGCGGCGGTACGGTCCGCCGCACTTCCTAATCCGTCCGCTTACAGAAGGAGAGGTGTTGGGACGTGTCCGCTCAGACTGCAGCCCCACCACAACACACGTCATTGGCCGTCGCCACGTCGCCGGTCGAGACTTCGGCTACGTCTCCAACAATGGCCGATCCGACGCCGGTGGCGTTCGCCCTCTTTGCGTTCGCACTCGCGGTGTACGGCGTTCGCTTCGTGAATGTCAGCGCCCTCACCGTCGCCGCCGCCCCGACGACAATCGCCTTGGATTACGCGATTCTCGTCGCCGCCATAGCGGAGACCCTCGTAGGCGTGCTCGCCGTCATTCGGGGCCTGGCCTACCGGGGATACGTCACGACGATCTTCGGCATCTGGCTACTTGGTTTCTACTTGCTCATCACCTCGGGCGCGGCGAACAAGGCGTTCACACCGGACGCGCTCGCCTGGTATGTACTCGTACTGGTGGTACCGGTCGCGCTGCTCGCGGTGCCATCGATCGTGCATCGCAATATCCCGTTCATCATCGCCTTCGTGGCAATCCTGGTTCTGCTGCTCCTGCTGGGCCTCGGCTACCACGAGCTGCACAATGCCATCTCTGCTGCCACCAAAGCCAAAACGGCCCCTGATCTGTCCGGCGCGGTGAACCTGCTCAAGGCGTCCGCGTGGTTCGCTTTCATCGGCGCGGTCGCAATCTGGTGGGTGTTCGCGCGGGACGTCTACCGGACTACCGGTGTGTTGCGCGGTCCAGCCCGCTGACCCACGAAGTGAGATACCGCAGCTGTCGAGGCTGCGGTATCTCACTTTCAGCTGAACAGCTGATTACGACTGATCAGGCTTGGTTGGCCGACGTTGTTGGTGGACTCGTCGGCGGCGAGAGCAGCCGCACCGCCACCAGCAGATCGATCACCTCGGGAAGCTTGCGCAGGTCGAGCCCGGTGCGTTCTGCGATCCGCTCCAGGCGGTAATAGGCGGTGTTGACGTGCAGATGCAGCAATTCTGCGGCCATCTTGGCATTCAGATCGCTGGCGACATACGCGTTGATGGTGTCGATGTAGCTTCCGCCCGCGGCCAGGTCCTCCTCGAGAAACTGCCGGATCTTCGGCGCGATCAGCCGCCGCGCCGTCTCCTCCTTGCTGAGCACCAGGTAGTTGAACGTCGACAGGGAAGACAGGGCAAGCACGCCTCCGCATCCAGCTAGTCCGTCCCGGGCTACGTGGGCCTCGTCATACGCCTTCGGAACGTCAGTCAGGTGGGCATGCACCGTGCTCGCGCCGATTGCGATCTCGACGCCGGCTGCTCGAAGTTCTGCATGCGCACGTTCGAGCGCCCGGATCACCCGAGCGCCACGTCCGGCAACCGGAAAGAGGCCGACGACCTCGTCGTGCCGCAGCGCTAGCAGTCCGCCCGCGTCCCGGCCCACGGCCCGCCGTATCGCGGCCGCGATCTCGTGCATCGCGGGATCAGGAACCGACGACTTGAACAGTCGGGTCGAGATGACGAGCGTCCCCTGGTCAGGAAAGAGGCCCGCTGCCCGCAGGATGCCCAGTCGGGGCTCGGTCGCAGCCGGGTGGCCGAGCAACAAATCCTCGATCAGGTCCCGGTTGTGCCGCTCGCTGTCTGCTACCCGATATTGCTGGGCTTGCAAGTACGCGTCGGCCGCGATCGAACTGCCTACCTCGATTACCTGCATGAGCCGGGACACTGCGGCAAGCGCAGCCTCCTTGACCGCAGGATCGGTACCGATCGCCTCCCGAAGACCGTCCCAAAATGTCAACTGGCCGATCCGGAACGCTCGCAGAAAGTCCGCTAGCGACACTCCCTGGCCGACCCGGTACAGGGCCTGACTACGCGTCAGCGGGAACTCTTCGCGGATCGGCAGGCGGTCTTCCCGCACGATCGTCACGAAGGTCTCGAACATCGCCCGGCAGTGGTCGACAACCTGTAACCGGAGATTCACATCAGGGTTATCGCGATAGGCCGGCAGCTCGCGCCAGATCGCATCGGTGGCTGCGGTCGCCATCTGGTCCAGTAACGGCTCCGCGGCGCGGACGAGTGCCATCCGCGCCTCGTCTGCGGCAGCGGTTCTGCCATCCGGCCGGTCGTTCGTCTCGATGACCTCTTCGGCGGCTGGCCGGGCACCTCCACCCCGCGGAATCGCTTCGCGATTTCGCGGCGGCCCCGCACCTACACCCTGGCGCGGCTTCGATGCTCTCTCGCTCATGCGGTCAGCCACCCCTCGCCGTGCCGGACTCCCCTGCACCGGTCCCAGTCAAGCTAGTGTCCCGCGCGGGACACTAAGCCGCTCGCTTCATGAAAGGGGGCACGGTGGCCCGTCCGTTGGAGGGCGCCGACCGCTCACTCGTGGCAACTCGTCATCCCGTTGGGACAGGCGGCTTGATCTCGCGCCGCAGAATCTTGCCGGTCGGCCCCTTCGGCAGCGCGTCGACGATCCACACCTGTCGCGGGTACTTATAGCTCGCGAGTCGTTCCTTGACGAAGTCACGAATCTCGTCCGGATGGGCGGATGCCCCCGGAGCCAGCGCTACAGCGGCGCCGATCTCCTCACCGAGGGCGTCGTGGGGAATGCCGACTACGGCCGCCTCAGCGATGGCTGGATGCTCATAGAGCACTTCCTCGACCTCGCGCGGGTACACGTTGTACCCGCCGCGGATGATCAGCGCCTTCTTGCGGTCGACGATGTAGAAGTAGCCCTCCTCGTCCATCCGTCCGAGATCGCCGGTGCGGAACCAGCCATCGGGGGACATGACCTCGGTGGTAGCCGCCGGCTGTCGCCAATAGCCCTTCATGATGTTGTGGCCGCGGATGGCGATCTCGCCGATGTCGCCGATCGGCAAGTCGGACCAGTCGTCAGCCACGATTCGCATCTGCACTCCGTCGATCGGGACGCCGACTGAGCCCACCTTGCGCACCCCTTCTGGTGGATTGAACGAGGCGACCGGTGCCGTTTCGGATAGTCCGTAGCCCTCAATGATCGGGCAGCCGAACGTCGTCTCGAAGACGCTCAGCACCTCGAGCGGCAGCGCAGCGCCGCCCGACGCGCACAGCCGCAGCGAGGACGTGTCATAGCGGTCGCGGTCTGGGACGTTGAGCAGAGCGGAGTACATCGTCGGCACCCCGAGAAAGATGCTGACCCGGTCTCGCTCGACAACCTGCAGCGCCTTGGCGCCGTCGAAGCGGCTGATCATCGTGAGACACGCGCCACTGAAAATGGCGCAGTTCAGACCCACCGTCTGGCCAAACGTGTGGAACAGCGGCAGACAGCCCATCAGAACGTCGTCCGGGGTGAGCTTGAGCCAATCGTTAGCGAAAATGTCGGCGTTGCGGCGCAGATTGGCATGGGTAAGTTCTGCGCCCTTCGGCTTGCCTGTAGTACCGGAGGTGTACAAGATGACGGCCGTGTCGTTATCCGCCCGGTCAACCACCGCCGCCGGATCGTATGGCCCTACGGGCGGCGTCTGGAGCACGATGAGGTCAGTCCCTAGATCCCCCGTACCGGTCCTGGCCTGATCAACTGCTTCCTGCGACGTCAGCAGGATCATTGCGCCGGAATCGCCAATGTAGTGGGCGATCTCCCGCCCTTTGAGCAACGGATTGATCGGCACGACGACGCCACCTGCCACCAGAATGCCGTAGTAGGCGATCGCGAATTCCGGAACATTGGGGAGCATCACCCCCACCCGATCACCCGCCTGGAGTCCGCGCTCCGCGAGACGTTTCGCGAGTCGACAACTCGCGCTGGCCAGATCCGCGTAACTGAGCGTTACGTCGTCGAGCCGAATGGCCCGAGCCGAGGGATCGGCTGACGCCGATGCGAGCAAACGATGCGCAAGGTTGGTCATGGTGCTCTCCGGGGTCCCAGGTGCTCGGATCAGATGATTGCCGGACAGCATCGCCTGACCGATCTCGAGAGCGTTAGTCGGGCGACCACAGAAAGGCTTGTTCCCGACTAACGAACCAGCGTCCACCCCGGATTACGTTGGGCCGAGCCTGCCGAAGCTCACGGTCGAGCCGATCACCGCCGGAACGAACCGGAGGATCAACGTATCCGCGCTGAACCCTCCGCTGATATCAAGCGGAACCGGGTGCCGTCGCGCCTGATGTGACCGGCAACCGGATCCGCGAAGTGACTTCCGATAACCAACGTGTCAGTGCCGGCGAGCCGCTCGACGAGATCAGATCTCGAGGCGCGGGCCTGGTCAGGATTGAAGTCAGAGCCCGCTCCCCAGCGGGGATAGGCGATTTGACATGGGTGATGCATCACGTCACCAGTGATCACGGCCGTCTGACCATGTGACTCGATCTCGACACTGACGTGATATGGCGTGTGACCGGGCGAGGGCACCAGACGCACGCCGTCGATGACCACGTGATCGTCGCTCACCAAGTCGACCAGCCCAGCCTCGTGAATCGGGGCGACCGAATCGGCAAAGCCAGCGAGTTGATCTTCGATCTCGTGCTTCGGTGATCCCTGCCAGTAGCCGAATTCATTGGCCGACATCACATAGCGGGCGGCCGGGAACGTAGGTTGCCAGGTTCCATCGACGAGTCGGGTGTGCCATCCGACGTGGTCAAAATGCAGATGGGTGCTTACTACATAGTCCACGTTGCCGGGCTGCACGCCCGTGCTCGCGAGTCGGTCGAGGAAGTCCGTATGCAGGTCGTTCCAGCCCGGGACCGCGGTTCGGTGCTTCTCGTTCCCGACGCCCGGATCAACGACTATCACCTTGCCGGCGATGAGGACCACGAACGCCTGAACCAATCCCTTGAGGCGACCGACCTCATCTATGAAGTGCGGCGCCAGCCACGAAGCGCGGGAGACCTCGGCCGGATCCAAGTCCGGAATCAGCCCTTGAAGCGCAGCGGTCGCATCCAACTCGCCGACGCGGACAACTGTGGCGTCACCGATATCCCATCGGAGGATCTCCATGTCGGTACGATCCCACGTCCGGCCCGGTGGGTGTCCGGGCCAGGAATTCAGACGACAGTTCCGCGCCCAACTGCACGCTCGCGGCGTTATCGCCAACCCCACAAAACCACGCTCACAAAATCGCTGCGCGATTTCGTGAGGCCCGGAGCGCTGCGTTAGGAGGACATTCGGTCGACTCCCTTACGGACTTGAACCGACCGGTTGATGAGCTCACGAAGCGCGTCACGATCCACATCGTCGAGACGCTTGATGTACAAGCACCCTTTCCCGGTCTTGTGCGGGCCGAGCCGGGCCAGCACCCGCTGGTAGCGGTTCTCGAAGCCTCCGATCAGGTAGATCGCGAGGTGCGCACGACGCGGCGAAAATCCAGCCAGCGCCGAGTCGCCCTCGTGGCCACTCGCGTAGCGGTAGTGGTACGCGCCGAAGCCGATGATGCTCGTCCCCCACATTGCCGGCGGCTCACCAGTGATCTCCTCCATAACGGCGCAGAGCCGACGCGCATCCTCACGTCGCTGTGGTTCGGGTATCCGGGCGAGGAACTCCGCCACCGAGGCGCCGGTTCGGCCCGTCGCGGGGCCCTTCTTTGTCGCCATGCCGCCATGGTCACATAGCCCCAGCCGACGAGCCCGGCACAGTCACGTCGTCACGTCGCTTGTCTGCAATCTTGATCACCTGCAGGATGAAGTCGA
>DASQCG010000261.1:0-5834 GCA_035634825.1 Thermomicrobiales bacterium
TGTGAACTCGTGACGATGGTCGGCTTTGACCAGCGGACAGGAAAACGCCACGTGCCCGGCGGACGACGTTGTCCCCGGGCACGTGACAGGTGGAGCTGGGTGGCTTAGGCGCGCATCCGCAGCCGCCGGATCTGCCAGCCCATCGCCCCGAATCCGGCCGAGATGGTGATCAGACCGGCCAGCCAGCCGATGCCGCCTGGGCCAGAACCCGCTCCCGTCACCGGAAGCCCGCCCGGCTTGACCAGTTCGTCAGGGGTCTGAGTGGGGTCAACCCGTGGTGTCGCGGTAACAGCAACCACCGTGGCCGGGGTCGTGGCCGTCTCGGTCGGTACCGCAGTCTCGGACGGCACTTCGGTCACACCGCCCACCGTGGGGGTGATGCCAGGGGTTTCCGTCGGCGCCGGGTTCGTGCTCGTGGCGGTGGGTTCCGGGGGATTCGTCGCCGTGGGCACGACCGTGTTGGTGGCCGTGGGCTCTGCCAGCGCGGCACAAAAGGCCACGAAGCTCAGCCCATGGGCAAACGGGCCAGAAGGATCGCCAAAGGTGGCACTCCCATCACCGGCGTGAATGACGAGATAGTCATATCCGCCGGCCACAACGACAAATCCGGTGATTTCCCCGCCATCCTTGATCGAGGTCACCTCGATGGTGAAATCGCCTACCGTCACCTGCTGGCCAACAGCATACCCGCCGCCGGTCTCAATCCGGCCCAGGTACACGCCGCTGCCGCAAACCTCGCCGTCGCCCAGCCCGCTCGGGGCGAGCGTTTGCCAGTTCGCGGAGGTTCCCGCGGGTACCAGCGCCAGATACGCGGCAACCAGCAGACAGGCGGCGAAAAGTCCCGGTCCTATACGTCGAAGCCTATCCATCACTATCACCTGTCTTTATCTAGGACTTAGAGGCTAGCCCGAATGGGCTATGCAACCCCGTTCTAGAGCAGGAGCCGGCGGGACGACAGGATGGCGTATAGGAAAAAGGTCACAAGCGCTGCGCGCGAAGTCTTGAGTCAACAGCCGCACGCGCGTCGTGACCCGGCCTGCGATTCGACCTACTTCCTCCTTCCGGGGGAAGGTAGGGATCGGCACCGGGTTCGCAACCGGCCTGGCGCAAACGTCGGTCTGCACGTGTGAGGTCGATCAGCGCGTGGCCAGCGTCACCTGCATGAGAAAGAGTTGGACCGTGTGGGCCATCCCAACTAGCGCGACCGTAACTTGTGGCCAGATGCTGGATCGCAGGTCGAACTTCTGCTGAGGAGAAAAAGCAACGCACCGACGGCCAGTCAAACCGACAGTCACTCTATTGGTGACTCCGCTGGGACTCGAACCCAGAACCAATGGATTAAAAGTCCACTGCTCTGCCAATTGAGCTACGGAGTCGGGATCCGGCAAACCGTTTCCGATCCATGATCGTACATCGCCTGGGGGATCAACGCCAGATCGGCTCTTGCGCCGGGTGTCCCGCTGCCGCCCGGCTTGGTACTATCTAGCGTTGCCCGCGCCATTCGCGTGCCGGGCGAACTTGCAATGCCGACCGACCACAGAATACCTATGCCGAGCGCTCGATTCAGTCGAAGACAACTGCTTGCCCTGCCCGCCGCCGGGCTTGGCGCCGCCATGGTGCGCTCCCGCTTCGGCCGCTCTGGCGATATTCCGCTGGACACGATCTCCGTCCTCGCCCCGCTCCTGCCCGATCCCGCTCCGCCCGGCGTGCTGGAGTACCTGATGCCCGGGATCGAGATCTGGGAGGCCCGCCACCAGGCGCAGGTCAATTACGAGACCTCGGCCGTCGAAAACATGAAGGCGAAGATCCTGATCAATTTCCGGCAGGGTTATCACATGCACGATGTGATGTACTGCGCTGGTTGGGCCCAGGAGATTGCTGGTTGGCTCAGCCCGCTCGATACCCTGATCAGCCCGAGCCTGCGTGCCGATCTGCCGCCGTGGTCGCTCGAGTCCTTCCGGTGGCGTGGCAAGACGTACGGACTTCCCAGCGCCGCCAACCCGATGATCCTCTTCGGCAATCAGTCAATGCTCGCCTCGGGCGGGATCGATCGCCTGCCCTCGACCTGGGACGACCTCGAGGCGGCGGCCAAGGCAATGACCGGCGCCGGCGCGTATGGCTGGACCATGCCGGCCGGCCAAACCGGCGGATCCGGCGGGCTGATGTCGCACTGGCTGATCTTCCTGCTCCAGGCCGGCGGCGAGCTCTTCGGAATTGACGGTCGCCCGGCCTTCGTGAACGATGCCGGAGTCGCGGCGATAGAGATGCTCAAGCGCCTCCTGCCCTGGTCGGATCCGCTGACGCTTCAATACAAGAGCATTCTCGATGCCTCGGCGGTCTTCATGCGCGGCAAGGCTGCCATGATGATGAACTGGGCGGTCATGCATCGCTCGCTCTCGGACCCGCAGTTGTCCGCCTCGGCCGATCATGTCGTCACGGGCATCTTGCCGGCTGGCCCCGCCGGGACCGCATCGATCGACACGGGGGATGGCTGGACGATTGACTCGCGCACCTGGGTGGCGGCCAAATCGATGGCACTGATCCAGTATTACCTGCAGCCGCGCGTGCAAATGCAGATGCTGACCCAAACCGGCTGGCTGCCAATCAGCATCGCGGCGCTGGAGGATCCCCAGGTGCAGATGCAGGCGCCGCACGCCGCTACCGTCCGGGAGCAACTCCGCTCTCGCATCGAGAGCGGCTTCCGCCCGAACTACGACGTGCTGACCCGGGTCATCGGCGACGAAGTCCGGGATGCGCTGTTGAACAAGCAATCGCCGATCAACGCACTCCGTGCCGCGCGGGAGCAGTTGATCGCCGCCGCGAACACCGGCTGGGGCTCGCGCAGCTCAGCATCAGTGTGATCCGGGATCAGTCGATGGACGTTGGTCGTTGGAAGAGGGAAAGCCAACGTCCGACGTCGAACTTCCGAAAACCGAATCCCGAACCCCGACACCGCTACCAGAACATCAGCGTAATCAGCGCGCCCAGGCAGAGATACGGGCCATACGCCACAGCCTGCTTGCGACTCAACACCTTCGCCGCCAACAATGCCGCCAGGATGATCCCGGCCAGGAAGATGCCGATGAACAGGGCCCGCATCACGAGATCGATCCGCACCATCGCCCCGATCATCGCGGCCAGGTAGACATCGCCGAGCCCGAACGGCACGACCCGGATGTTGCGGTAGATCAGGATGGCGGCGACGAAGAAGAGGATGAAGATACCGCCGCCGACCGCCATGCCGATCACGGAATCGAGCAGGCTGCGGCCGCCATCCATCGCCGCAAAGACCCAGCCAAGCGCCACACCGAGGAAGATCACGTTCGTGTGGATCAGGCGGGTCCAGAAATCGACCAACGCAATTACCAGTAATGGAATCGAGAAGCAGACCACCATTAGCAGCTCGAGCGAGAAGCCGAACCGCCAGCCGAGCACGGCAAAGTAGGCCGCCATCGCGATCTCGAAGACCGCCTGCCACTTGACTCGCAGTTCGCCCGTCTCGGCATCGACCTGCGCCCGGCCGAAGCCCCAGAGCGGCAGCCAATCCACAATCGGGCCGGACACGTCACCAAAGAGCGACTTTCGCCCCGCCTGCCGTCGTGCCAGACGCCAGATCACGCCGGCCAGCATCAGCCCGATAATCCCCGCGACAACCGCCGCCATTGCCATACTCCGTTACGTCTCCCTGGTCCGCTCTGCCGCCGCCATCATGATATCGATCGGCGCGTCCAGCCCGGTCCAGAGCTCAAACGATCTCGCTCCCTGGTGGACCAGCATCGGCAGCCCATCCATGATCGCGATGCCACGCGCCCTCGCCTGAACCAAGAGCGGAGTATCCCGGTAGGTCAGGTCCGCGATCAACCCGTGCGGATCGACAGCGTCGAGCAACTCGGGCGCGAGCACCATCTGGTCATCATTCCAACCGATCGACGTCGCATTGACGATCACCGAGTGGTCCCGGATCGCTCCCATCAGGTCCCAATCGGCCAGCGGGATCACTTCTGCGCCGTCGACGTGGAGATCCGCCAGCATGTGCGTTGCGCGCTCCGGCGAACGGTTCGCGACCGTAATCCCGGCCACGCCTATCTCGGCCACCGCGGCGACAACCGCCCTGGCCGCGCCGCCTGCCCCAATGATCAGGATACGGTCCCGCTCGACACCCGGCCGCGCGGTCAGCAGCGAGCGCATGAAACCGTAGAGATCGGTGTTGTCGCCGAGCAATCGCCCGTCCTGGTTAATCACGGTGTTGACTGCGCCGATCCGCCGCGCGGTTTCCGACAACGAATCGACCAGCGCGGCAACGGCCACCTTGTGCGGCACAGTCACGTTCGCGCCGAAACAATCAGCCTCGCAAAGTCCTGCGATCCGCGCCGGCAACTCTGCCGCGATCGTGTGCCAACGCTCGTACCGGGCTGGGATACCGGTCGCATCGAAGGCCGCCTGCTGAAAGACGGGCGACAGTGAGTGCGCGACCGGATCTCCAATCACCCCGACTCGTCTTATGTCCATTTACACGTCCCCAAACCCGCCTCGCTTCCGCTCCATATGCGAAACTCTACAGGCCGACGACGGAGATTGGGGTTCTGCCGTCGCGCCTTGCGATTCCCGGGGGTTGTATGTCTGCCGTCAAGCCACGCTTTTCACGTCGGGTTGCCCTGTCGCTGCTGGCAGCCCCGTTCCTGGCGCCGTCGCTGCAGTTCGCGCGGGCCCAGGAAGACCAGGTCAAATCCGAGGTACTACTCAAAGTCGACCTGGAGGCGAAGGCCCTGCCCGCGCCGCCCGCCTTCATGCGGCTGGTCCGGATCACGCTCGAACCAGGAGCCACCAGCCCGGAGCACACGCACCCGGGACCGGAGTTCGGGCGGATCGAGTCCGGCGTGGTGACCATCACGGTCAAGGGTCCGGCCAAAATCAAGCAGCGCAGCGCCAACGAGAGCGATCCGTTCGACCACGCCGAACAGAACAAGGAGCTCCAGCTCGATCGCGGAGACCAGATCTACTACCCGACCGGCACGCTAATGACCTTCACCAACAAGGGCAAGGAGAAGGCGTCGATCCTGGCCTTGGTCATCCTGCCGGCCGAGAGCGACCACCCGCCGCTGATCGATTACACCGCCGCCACGCCGACCGCCGACACATTCGAAGGGGTTACCTCCCAGATCCTCGGCGATGCGATCCTGACCACTATTCCGTCTGGCCCATCGACCATCTCGATCAACGATGTCTCGCTGAAGCCGGCGCAGTCGTTGCCCGGCAGCCGGAATCCGGTCCTCTACTCAGTCGTCAAGGGCGACTGCTCGTTCAAGGTGACCGGCGGATCGGTTCAGGTCAGCCGCACCGAGAAGCCTGGGCCGCAGAACGATGCCGAGCTGAACAAGGACATCGAGCTCAAGCCGGGCGACGCCATGTTCTATCCGAACGGCCTGCGCACCACGAGCCGGGGCGAAAACTCCGGCAGCCTGGAGCTGTTCCAGGTCCTGGTCGAACCGGCATCGTCTGACGAGACGCTGTCCGAAGATAATCGCGGTCAGGTCAAGTTCAACCAGCCGAGCAGTCCGCCGGCGGCCGAGGAAGGCAGTTCGGGATCAACCGGCAATTTCAAGGATGGCGATTCGGTCTATGTCAACTCGACCGACGTCAATTTGCGAGACTCACCGAGCACCAACGGCGGGCAAGTCACGGTCCTGATCTACGGGCAGGAGCTGATCATCGACGGCGACCCGACCGATGCCGATGGCTTCACCTGGTGGCCGGTCCACATCGCCGACAGCCCGGACATCACCGGCTATGTCGTGCAGGACTTCATCCAGTCCGAGCCGGCGCCCTGAAACGGC
>DASQCG010000262.1:0-5865 GCA_035634825.1 Thermomicrobiales bacterium
GCGTTGCGCGCCGGGCACGGCTTCCTGCAGGGTCTCGAGTCGGTCTCCAACCAGATTGAGGATCCCACCCGCAGCGAGCTGACGAAGGTGCTGGAAGAGGTCAACGTCGGCATCAGCCCGGTCGATTCGTTGCAGGCCATGGGCGGGCGTGTTCCGTCGTATGACCTCTCGCTGTTGATCTCCGCGATCGCGTTGCAGCGGCAAACCGGCGGCAACCTGGCTGAAGTGCTCGAGAATCTCGCGCACACGGTCCGGGAGCGCCGTCGCGTCCGGGGAGAGGTGCATGCGCTGACAACCGGTCCGCGCGCGTCGAGCTACGTGCTGGGCGCAATCCCGACGTTGCTGTTCCTGTACTTCATTTCGATCAGCTCTGACTACCGAAAGGTGATGCTCGGTACGACCTACGGTCACATGCTGCTCGCCGCGGCTGCGGTGCTTTCGATGATCGGCTTCGTCCTCTCCCGCCAGGTCGCGAAGGTCGAGTACTGATGCGTGCTCGGATCCCAATCGAGGAGATTGAGTCGTGACGATTCTGCTTTCTGTGCTGGCGTTCGTGGCGGTGTTCTGTGGGGTGCTGGTTGTCAGTCGGCGTTCCCAGCGGACGATTCTGCAGCTCGATCGGCACGCGATCATGCCGGCCGGCGTGGGCCAGACCCCGATCCGGCGCGAGCGTCAGTCGATCCTGGGCAATGGCAGCGCAACGACCGCGGCCGGCCAGTTCGCATCCAGGCTCACCCGGCAGAAGGCCCGGACATCATCCGGCAAGCTGCTCCGTGAGGCCGGCAGCCCGATGCCGCTGGCGACGTTCCTGATGATGCGGGCGATTTGCACGTTCGCGCTGATGCCGATATTCGTGTTCTACATGTGGAACTCGTTCGGCTCATCGATGATCGGCATCCTGACGTGCGGAGTCGGCGCATTCACCATCCCGCAACTGCCGATGCTGCGAATGAAGCGGAAAGCCCGCAAGCGAGCCTCGGACATCGAGAAAGCAATGCCGGACGCGCTCGACCTCCTGGTTGTCTGCGCGGAAGCCGGACTCAGCCTGGATGGTGCTATTCAGCAGGTCTCGCAGCGGACTGAGGGCCTGCTGGCGCGCGAGCTAAGCCGGTTGCTGCAGGAAATCGGCAGCGGCATGCCGCGACGCGAGGCGTTTCTGTCACTTGGGGACCGGTCCCAGTCCGAGAGCCTGAAGATCTTTACGGCGACCATCATCCAGGCGGACAAGATGGGAATGAGCATCGCCACGACACTACGCACGCTGGCCGACACGATGCGGACCCGTCGCCGTCAGGCTGCCGAGACGCAGGCCCGCAAAGCGCCGATCAAGATGATGCCGTTCCTGGTCTTCTTCATGATCCCATCGTTGTTCATCGTCATTCTGGGACCGGCGGTGCTCTCGATCATCCACTTCATGCAGGAACAGAGCTAGAGCGATGAGCATGACGCTGAACACGCCGATGCGCACTGGGATCGCTGGAACTGCGGGAGCGCTGTACTCAGCCTCGTCCGGACTGCTTCGGGTCGGGGCGCATTCCGCCACTGGGCGTCACCGGGTTGGTGCGCCGGATGTAGTCGCTCAGCTGCAGCGCGGTCAGAGAGAGACCGATCAGCATGGGTATAGCAACATCGCTGGCCTTGATCGGCGCCGAGCCGAACGATGCCGCGAAGGTACACGCCCCAACCGCGAGGTTGAAGACCCCGATGGTCAAGATAAACAGCCGCAAGAAGGCCAGGGTGTTCTTGGGCAGACCGGTAGCTTCTGCCTGAAGCTGCTCCACCAGGCCGCCCTTGGATTGGCCGATGCCCATGTAACTCAGGAGCGCGACGGCGGAGATCAAAAGCATGGTCGCATCGCGCGTGACCATGAAATGTTGGACGCCTGCCCAGGCGGAGGCGACGTAGAGACCCTGGGTCAGCACGGATCGGTGGACGCCTGTGGTCTTCCACCAGAACTCACCGAGGTCATCGCTGATTTCGGTCAGGTACTTGTCGAACGACTGGATGCGCCCGTCGCCGCGGTTGTATCGATCGCGAAGACTCACGAAAGCGTCCTTTCACTCATCCGCGAACGACAGCGCGGGAACGAGCAGGCCTGTGAATCTGAACCGGCAGGTATCGCCATGACATGACCCCATGTCCTCGGCGCTTCAGAACCGACCCATGGCATTTTCCGCCCAAGTGGGTCAAGTTCGCATGTACCGATGCTACCACCAAAAAGGCTAGATGGAGTATCTCACAGAGATTGCAAATCTGCGAGCAGTTTTTCGTGTCTGGCGAGATGGCATCCGGCTACACTGCGGCGGGGCTCATTGTGCGGTGATTTGCCCCGCTGCGGTCACGCGATCACGGTTTTCGAGCACATCTCTCTGTCAGGACGACGACATGCCGCGGTGGGACAGCGGAATCCGGCACCTCTTGATCGATGCCGACGACACGCTCTGGGAGAACAATATTTACTTCGAGCAGGCGACCGAGGCGTTTCTCGACTTTCTCGACCATTCATCCCTGGGCCGGGACGAGGTCAAGGCGGTACTCGATGACTTCGAGCGGATCAATGCCCGGGAATTCGGGTACGGATCGGCGGTCTATACGCGATCACTGCAGGATTGCTTCCACCGGTTGGCGGAGCGCGAGGTCGACGAGACGGCGATCGGGGTGGTGATCGAGATTGGCCGCCGGATCCTGGAACACGAGATGGAGCTCATTCCCCACGTTGAGACGACGCTGGCGCACCTCAACCGCGAGTACACCCTGACCATCTGCACCAAAGGTGATCGCGATGAGCAACAAATCAAGATCGATCGATCCGGGCTCGTGCATTACTTCCACCAGGTCGAGATCATGTCGGAGAAAGATGCGGCCGGCTACCGCGACATTCTCGGACGGCTCGGCGCTCGTCCCGACGAGGCGTGCATGATCGGCAACTCGCCGAAGTCCGATATTAATCCGCCCCTGCAATTAGGGATGGCCGCTGTCTTCATCCCGCACGACCACACCTGGCAGCTCGAGCACCAGGAGGTCGATCTGGCGCAACCGCGGCTGTTGGTTGTGGATCGATTCGTAGATTTGATACGGCACTTTTGACCCAAAAGTATCATCGACGTCGTCACGGATAACGGGTAGGCTTTACATATAAAGCTACTTTTACCGTGGGTTTCAATCTTGCCAGGGGGCTCAGTATGGAACAGTATCGATCGTTGTATCCGGCGCAGGCTGTGGCGCAGGTTGGGGCCGAAGAACGGTCGGCGTTCCTGCGTCGGGTCTATCAGCACGTAGCCGGGGCGCTGGCGCTCTTCATCATCCTCGAGGCGCTCCTGCAGTCGCTGCCGTTCGCGACGACCGTCGCGGAGCGCATGAGTGGTGCCTGGCTACTTGTGATCCTCGGTTTTTGGGTCGTGGGCTGGATTTCGGCCAAGTGGACGATGCCGGGTCTGCCGCTCTCGCAGCAGTATCTCGGTCTCGGGCTCTTCGTGGTGGCCGAAGCGGTCATCTTCATGCCGCTGATTGCCTACGTCCGTGTCTACGAGGATTCGAACGTACTACCGACTGCGGGAGTCCTGACCGCCATGCTCGTGGTAGGGCTGACGCTGGTCGCGCTGGACTCCCGCACCGATTTCAGCATCCTGCGCGGCGCATTGTTCATCATGATGCCAGTGGCATTCGGGTTGATCGTTGCTTCGATTCTGTTCGGAATCGGGCTCGGCGCCTGGTTCTCGCTGCTGATGATTGGCCTCGCTGCGGCCAGCATCCTCTACAAGACGGACGAGATCACCAGGACGTCCCGCACGGATGGCTATGTCTCGGCCGCACTCGCACTCTTCGCGTCATTCATGTTGCTGCTCTGGTACGTCATTCGACTGCTGTCGTCTCGGCGGTAACCGGAAACCAGGAATAGCAAAACGGCCCCGGGGTTACCCCGGGGCCGTTTTGATGTGGTCGCGGTGCTAGATCGCCTTGCGGCCGGTCAGCATGCTGAAGAGCCAGCTGACCAGAAGGGCGCCGAGGATGGCGACAATCAGGCTGCCGACATTGAAGCCGGTGTCGAAGCTGCCATCGGCGATCAGGTTGTAGATGAACCCACCGACCAAGGCGCCAAGAACGCCCAGGATGATGTTGCCAATCCAGCCTTGCTCGCGGTTCGTGCCATTGATCAGGCTCGCCAACCAGCCAGCCAGCGCGCCAAAGATCAGCCAAAGAATCAGACCCATCGTATATCTCTCCTTTTGCGTTACCAGACTGCACCGTTGCAGCGGCTAACCGACGGTAACGATAAGGAGGCGCGCCGAGCAGGGGAGTGCCTACCCTACATTTATGCCCAGAATTGAGTGGGATTCGCTACAGTGCGTCAGAAAGACTGCGGGCGAAGTCCCGAACCGCCTCTTCCTGCTCATCGGTCTCGATCGAACCGGGTCGTAACTCCCGAATTCTGGCAATTGCCGCGTCGGCATCGAGTCCCTGTGTGACGAGCCATGCCGCCATGACAGTGCCGGTTCGGCCCAGTCCGGCGGCGCAGTGAATGGCAACCGGATATCCGGCGGCATGGGCAGATTCGATGACCTCGATCGCGGTCTGGATGTCGTCTGGCGATGGCGGTGTCAAGTCCGGAACGGGCAGATGCGTCTCGATGATTTCGAGTTCGGCGAGGACCGTCTGGTCGTGACGCATCTCTGTGAGGTTGACAAGACCGCGGACCCCGAGCGCGCTCAGCCGCTCCAAGGCTTCGCGATCGAAGGGGTAGCGACAGGCGAGCAATCGCTCGGGAACGATCCAGGTGAATTCCTCAATTTCGTGCATGGCGAACCCCGAACACAGTGTACGTACGCCTTTCTACCGCAAAGGGACCTCCGGCGACCGTACGTACAGTTGTCGCGACGGAGAACTTATGCAAAACTCTGTATTACCCCCGAATACTCGCATACAACGTCGTTCAATCGTTACGAACTTTGACTTGGGTGCGAGGGGGAATCAGTGGCGGAAGCGTGGCCGAGCGACAGCGCGGGCCGAACATCGTTGCAAGCTACCACTGAACGTACACACGACAACACTTATCGTTTCCCGCAACGACACCATACTAGCGGCAAGAGCCATACTGCGAATCGGCAGATACGGTTCGCGCATCCGGCCGAGGCTGTCGTCGCTGAACTGCTGGGTTCATTCGGGGTGCGCTGGCTGTATGAGCCGGTGACCTTCCCCCTCATTACCTCGGCAACGGGTGAGCCGGTACAGTGCTTCACGCCGGATTTCTTTCTCCCCGACCACGACGTCTACATCGAAATGACCACCATGCGGCAGTCGCTGGTCACGCGGAAGAACCGCAAATTCCGGTTGATGCGTGAGATCTATCCGCACGTCGATGTCCGCCTGCTCTACCGGAAAGATGTCGAGCTGATCGTCGACCGCTATGGCATCGGCGAGCCGGCCGACCTGCAGCCGGGACCGGTCTTTGCGACATCCGACCAAATCGCGCACAAAGCGGCGGAAATTGCCACCCAATTGACCATCGGGGCCGGGCCAATCACTCTGATTGCGCTGGGAGATGGCGCGGTGCGGTTTCGCGATACCGTCGCGGCTGCTCTGGTGGGCAAAGGTGCTCAGGTGAGCACCGTTCTGGCCCAAGTCAAACGTTCCAGGATTTCCGCGCCGGATGGGTGTCTGGAGGTCCGGCTGAACGATGTAGACGAGCTCAATGCGAGCCGCCGGATCCTTCTTGCGGACGTGGTCAGCACCGGTTTGACGGTGAATGCTGCGCTCGGGTGGTTTCGCTCGGCCGGTCTCCCGATCGAGGGGGTCGCCGCGCAGCTCGACCGGAGATCCGCACGCTTGATTGATGTCCCACTTCTGGCACCGGGTTTGCCTGCACCC
>DASQCG010000263.1:0-4516 GCA_035634825.1 Thermomicrobiales bacterium
ACGACCGCCGCCACTGCCCGACCTGCCGGGCCGCGCTCGACCTCGCGGGCCGCTAACCCCGGCACACCACCCCGGGCGGAGGAGCAATCCCCCGCCCGGGCTTCAGGTTTCGGATCTGATCCGTGACTACTCGATCTCGAAGATCGTCTCGACTTCGATCGGGACGTCGCCGGGCAGGGCTTGCATGCCGACGGCGGAGCGGGCGTGACGGCCGCGCTCGCCGAGAACTTCGTAAAGCAATTCGGAGAAGCCGTGCATCACCTTCGGCGTATCGGTGAAGCCGGGCGCGCAATTGACCATGCCCAGCACCTTGACGACCTGCTTGATCCGGCCCAGATCGCCGCCGAGGACGTGCTTGGCCATCTCGAGCTGGACGACCGCCACTTCGCGCGCTGCCTGGTAGCCCTGCTCGACGGTGTAGGTGTCGCCGACGCGGCCCTTCCAGGTCGTGCCGAGGCGGCTGGGCGGGGTCGCGCCGGAGAGGTAGAGGAGGTTGCCGACGATCTTGCCAGCCACCATCGCCGGTGGATATGGGTTCGGCTCCTGCAGGTCGTAGCCGAGTTCCTTAAGCTTCTCTTCGGGGGTCATTCAATGCTCCTTCGCACCGCTACGCACAAATCACGTCCCGCCATTATCCCGGATTTCGGGCAGCCTGCCCGGCCGGCATGCCGATGACACCGCGCATCTCGCGACGGGCGCTGCTCGGCGCTCCGGCGATCGCGCTGGCTCCGGTCCGTGGCGCAGCCGCCGCGCCGCTCGTCGCGGTCGATCTGGCGGCGAGCGATTCGGTCCCCTTCGAGCGGTCCGATTTCGGGACCGTCGGGGTGTTCGATATCGACTGGCTGGGCACGCCGAAATTCACGGATATGCTCGACGCGTTTGCGGCCTCGCCCGGCGCAATTGCCGGAGTGCGATTCTTCGGCGCATTCACGGCCGGGCAGCCCGATCTCTCCACGCCGGAGACCAGCGGCGCGGTCTGGACTGATCCCGACGGGCCGATCGACTTCTCGGCAACCTTCGCGGCGCTCGAACAGTTGACCACGCGTGGCCTGACGCCGTTCATCGCGCTCGGTTTCTTCCCGCCGGCCATCTCACCCTCGCCGATCGTCCCTCCGGTCACTTGGGATCGGTGGCAGCAGCTGGTGGGTGCGTTCCTGACCGCGCTGGCGACCGATCCCCGGTTCGGTGCTGAGGCGATCGCCGGCTGGTGGTTCGAGGTCTGGAACGAGCCGAACGAGGGCCGGTTCTGGCAAGGATCGCGGGAGCAGTACCTCGATCTCTACCGCGCGACCTCCGAGGCGGTGGCCGGCGCCGGTTTACGCATCCGCCTGGGAGGGCCGGCAATCGCCTACAAGCCGCAAGTCAGCCCGGCGGACGGCGCGCCGTGGATCGAGCAGTTCCTGAGATATGTTGCTGCACACGACAACATCCGCTTCGACTTCATCTCTATCCATCGCAAGGGCACGGTCGGCGATGATCCGCCCGATCCACGGCGGCTGGACGAGGCCATGATCGAAACCGCCGGCCTGGTGAGCGAGATCGTCCCGGACCGCCTCGCCGGACTGACGATCATCAACGACGAAGCGGACGAGAAGGTCGGCTTCGAAGTGCCGTACGCGCCGCGCATGGACCACCGGGGGTCCGCCTGGCTCAGCGCGACGACGGTCATCCACGCGAGCCTGAACGAGACCCACCAGGACAGCGGTGTCCGGTTCATGGCCGCGGCCGACAACGCCAACCTCCAGCTCGTGCAGGCGCCATTCGATGGCCGGCGCTCGATCATGACCATCGCTCCAACGGAGAGCGGCGAGCTGATCAAGTTGCCGGCCTTCGCCTTCTACGAGCTGCTCCGGCTCCTCGGCGACCGCACCGGCCAGGTCATCGAGGGGATCGACCGCCTCTTTCCCGCGACCGACCTCTACCACCTGGCGACGATTGCCGAGACCCACGCCGCAGTGCTGCTGAATTCCTATCCCGATCCGGATCGCCGCGATCAACCACCGCATGTCATCGACTACCGGCTCGATGGGCTGCCGTGGAATCTGGTCAACATCGCGCTGTTCGCCATCGACCTGATCCACTCGAATGCGTACACAGCGGCGGGCGGATCAGTCTCCAACCCGTACCCGGCGCCCGGTCCGGCCGAAGTCCTGGCGATCCGGCGGGCGCAGGAGGTCGGGCTCATCCGGCCGATTGCCCGGAACGTGCCAATCACCGGTGGCCGGTATGTCGAGACGCTGACCATCGGGCCGTACGAGACACGCTGCCTCTGGATCACGCCCACGAGTTCGGTTATTCCCGTGGCGCCGGGCTGGCTGACGGCCGATCGCCGCGCGGACCGGACCATCCTGCGCTGGGAACCGTGCCGGGGGCCATCGTTCTGGAGCTACGAGCTTTACCGGATGGCCGGGGACGAGCCGGTTGAACGGCTCTCTCCCGATCCCTTGCGGGCCGCAACATGGACTGACGTACGAGCCGGCTCCTCCTCGACGTCGTATGGTGTGCGCGTGGTGAGCGCTTCGGGAGTGTTCAGCTCGTTCACGATCGGATGACGCAAACCCGGACGGTGCGAGAGAGCTGGTTCCCTTTGACGAACCCTTGCCTGATCAGACCTGCCCGTTTGCGGTATGCCGATCACCGGGAGCCGGCGCTACGATGATGTGAGCGGCCCTGAAACGGCGGCATTCACTGTTATGCGATTGCAGTTGGCGGAGCATCATGGCTCCGCGGAGATATAGATGGAAGTTACTGCCTGGAGCTCACTCCACCGGCTAATGTCAACCCAAACCGAGCGGCGGCCGCTCTCCCGTGTCACCCTGCGACGGGTGGCCGCGTTCGCCCGGCCGATGCGCCGGCAACTGCTCGAGTTCCTGCTGCTCAGCATCGTCTCGGCCGTGCTGGCCGTGGCGACGCCGGTGCTGGCCGGGCGCGTGGTCGATGCGATCGTGGGCGGGAAATCGGAGCAGACGGTCATCACCCTGGCCCTCCTGATCGCCGGGATCGCAATCGCCGACGCGGGCCTCGGCATCGTCACGCGCTGGCTCTCGGCCAATATCGGCGAGCAGCTCATCCTCGATCTGCGCACGTCCGTCTTCGACCACGTGCAGCGGATGCCGATCGCCTTCTTCACCCGGACGCGGACCGGTGCGCTGGTCAGCCGGCTCAACAACGACGTGATCGGCGCGCAGCGGGCCTTCAGCGATACCTTCTCCGGCATCGTCAGCAACGTCGTGATGCTGATCCTGACCCTGATCGTGATGCTGCGGATCTCATGGCAGATCACGCTGCTGGCGCTGATCCTGCTACCGATCTTCGTGCTGCCGGCCCGGAAGATGGGCTCTCGCCTGGCCGCGCTGCGGACCGAAGCCGCCAACCACAACGCCGAGATGAGCACCCAGATGACCGAGCGCTTCTCCGCGCCCGGGGCGACCTTGGTCAAACTCTATGGCCGACCGGCGGAGGAGTCGGTCGAGTTCGAGAAGCGGGCCCGCCGCGTGCGGGACATCGGCGTGCGGACCGCCATGCTGCAATGGATCTTCGTGACCGCGCTGACGCTCGTCTCCGCGCTCGCGCTGGCGCTGGTCTACGGTCTGGGTGGCTACTACGCGCTCCAGGGCACGTTGGAGGCCGGTTCGGTCGTCGCGCTGGCATTGCTGCTGACCCGCCTCTATGCCCCGCTGACCTCGCTGGCCAATGCCCGGGTCGAGGTGATGGGCGCGTTGGTCAGCTTCGATCGCGTCTTCGAGGTGCTCGACCTGGAACCGCTGATCGTCGAGAAGCCGGGCGCCCAGCCGGTGCCGGCAGGACCGGCTTCGGTCGAATTCGAGCACGTCAGCTTCAGCTATCCCTCGGCCGACAGGGTTTCGCTCGCCTCGCTGGAGTCGGTCGCCGTGCTCGACACCCGGGGCGGCGTCGAGGTGTTGCATGACATCTCATTCCGGGTCGAACCGGGGCAGATGATCGCGCTGGTCGGCTCCTCCGGGGCCGGCAAATCGACCATCGCGCAGCTCGTGCCGCGGCTGTACGACGTCGATAGCGGCGCGGTCCGCATCTCCGGCGTCGATGTGCGGGACCTGACGCTGGACTCGATCCGGACGACGATCGGGATGGTCACGCAGGACGGCCACCTCTTCCACGAATCGATCCGGGCCAACCTGCTGCTGGCTGGGCCCGATGCTACCGACGACGAGCTTTGGCACGCGCTGCGGCGGGCAAGACTGGACGGCGTGATCGCCGCGCTGCCGGACGGGCTGGATACCGTAGTCGGCGAGCGGGGCTACCGGCTGTCGGGCGGCGAGCGGCAGCGGCTGACGATTGCCCGGCTGCTGCTGGCCAAGCCGCGCGTCGTGATCCTGGACGAGGCGACGGCGCACCTCGACTCGCGCTCGGAGGCGATGGTCTCAGAGGCGCTAGGCGAGGCGCTGAGCGGGCGGACCGTGATCGTGATCGCGCACCGGCTGAGCACGGTCCGCGCGGCCGACCAGATCCTGGTCGTCGAGGCGGGCCGCATCATCGA
>DASQCG010000264.1:0-8909 GCA_035634825.1 Thermomicrobiales bacterium
GAAGGCCGCGGGAGTCGTGAACTCGATCCGGGGCGTGCGGCCCTGGGCGTTCCACTCCTGGACGAAAGTCGGCATGCGCGGGTCCGGCGGGCCGTTGTCGACCCGGATCGGGTGCGTGGATTGGGCGTACATGAAGTCGAACGGGTAGTCGGGATCGGCCTCGAGTCCGGCGACGATCGGAGGGAGGGAATCGTCGACGAAGCGCCAGTCGCCGAGCTTGGCGATGCTGCGACCCCAGAGATAGTGGAACCCGTTCCAGGCCAGGACCCTGTTGCCGGACGGCCCTTCCCACCAGAAGGCTTGCGGGATCGGCTTCGGCGTGTAGCCCCGGAGCGGGTTGACCGCCATCGTCATGATCTCAATGCCGGCCTCCGGCAACAGGTCGGCGTAGAGCCAACTGATGCCGTTGACGTCGCATTGCATCGCCGTCGTGATGTTCAGGCCGTACTGGTCACGCAGTCGGCGCACCGGGTAAAGGCTGCGGATCATCTGCTCGGGAATCTGCATCGGAGTGTGGTTGTACTGCATGCCGGCGACATCGATGAAGCCGCGATCATGCCAGTGCTTGAAACGCTCGATCTGGGCGGACGAGGCCTTGTCTAAGTACTTCTCGGTCATGCCGGTGACTTCGCAGACCCAGCGGTACTGTGCTTCGGCGGGGAGATCCTGGGTGGCCTCGATCAGATCGAGCGCCTGGTCGATGAATTCGGCGTGCTGGCGATAGCAGAGATCCTGATAGTCGGTGAAGCCGATATCGGTGTGGCTGTGGTTGGCCACGTACAGCGTTCTAATCGGTGGCACTGGCGTATTCCTTTCTGATTCCCGGAGGAAAGACCAGGAGACCCACAATGACTGAAACTGAGAGTCCGGCCAATGTACAACAATAGATGAGGTGAGTAAATGATCTAGTCTCTCCGGCACGCGGGAACAATGTGGCTCTCTCAAGGGGATGCGGCTGTCGAACAGGCGGCTGCATAGAGTCCCGCAGAACCATCGGTCAGTTCGTGATTGAAATGCAGCCGCGCGTGGCACGAACTTTGCCGCGAATTTGCCGCGAACGCTGTGTCATGAGTCGGCACTGGCCATCATGTTTAGCACCCAATCGGCCCGGTCTACGCACGAGATGGCATTTCGCCGCATGTGCCGTCATGTCGCTCCTGGATTCCCTTACCTGGCATCCCTAATGATCGACTGGTCCATTTGAAGCTGGTGCACGTGCGTCGCTCCCGAGCATTAGCACCCGCCGAGCCTTGTGCGGCCGATCTGGCATCCGGTTCTCATGGCCTGCTGATTCGATTGACGTGATTGGGTAACCGGCAATCTGCGTTGGGCGCGACGTCCATTGCTGGCTGGTTGCCCCCGCACATTTAAGATGAAACCTTGGTCTGACCAGTGAATCCTCAGGCCAGCGCTTCCGCAAAGTGGCACGCCACCGTATGATCGGGCGCCAACTGTCGCAGTGCAGGCACCTCGTCCGTACACCGCTGCTGGGCGAACGGACATCTTGTCCGGAATCGGCATCCAGAGGGCGGATGGATCGGACTGGGAGGATCGCCCTGGAGGATAATCCGCTCGCGTTTGATGCGTGGGTTAGGAACCGGCGCCGCCGCCAGCAATGCCTTGGTATACGGATGCAGCGGTCCGGCGTACAGCCCCGCCGTCGGCGCCTTTTCGACAACCAGACCGAGATACATCACCGCCACCACATCCGAGATATGCCGCACTACCCCAAGATCGTGACTGATAAAGAGGTAGGACAGCCCGCGCTCTTCTCGGAGTCGCCGCAACAGGGCGAGAATTTGCGCCTGAACGGAGACATCCAGCGCGCTCACGGGTTCGTCCGCCACGATCAGTTGGGGATTGACTGCCAACGCCCGTGCGATTCCGACCCGTTGCCGCTGCCCACCGGAGAGTTCGTTTGGATACCGCGACCGCTGACTGGAGCTCAATCCAACCGTCGTCAGCAACTTGCCGACCACCGATTCGCGTTCCCGGGGCGGTGCAATCTGATGAAACGCGATCGCCTCATCCAATGTCTGCCCGATCGTCATGCGTGGATTCAACGACGAGTTCGGATCCTGAAAAATGATCTGCATCTCACGGCGACGCTTGCGCATCGCCTCGGCATCGTGCGGGTCGATCGTCTCGCCGTTTGCCCGTATTTCGCCAGATGTTGGTTGCTGCAAGTAGAGAATGCACCTGCCAGTTGTAGTTTTGCCGCACCCGCTTTCTCCAACCAGCGCGACCGTTTCGCCGCGCTCAATTGCAAAGTCGACCCCGTCCACAGCCCGGACCGCCATTTTCGGGACCCCGCGGATGCGAGCGACGATGCCCTGATCTACGGGAAAGTGCTTGACAAGTCCACTCACCTGCAAGAGAGGTGGAGGGGCGAGTGCGCTCACGAGGGGATCGTCTCCAGATTCGGCGCCGCCGTTTGTCGTCGAAACAATCCCTGACCGGCAAAATGGCACGCGGATCGGTGCCCGGCTCCAACCAGCCTTAACTCGGGCTCCTGTTCGACACAAATCGCGCGCGCGTAGGGGCAACGCGGTTGGAACCGACAGCCGGTGGGCGGCCGGACCAGGTCCGGAGGCGATCCTTCGATAGCAACGGGCGGGAAATCGGGCAGATCCGCGCGCGGGATCGCGTTCATCAATCCGATGGTGTAGGGATGTTCCGGATCTTCGTAAAGCGCATCGACCGGCGCCTGTTCCACAATCTTGCCTGCATACATCACAGCGACCGATTCGCACATCTCTGCCACCACGCCAAGATCATGCGTGATCAGGAGAATGCTCATCCCGAACTTCGATTGTAAATCCCTGAGCAGGTTCAGGATCTGGGCCTGAATGGTCACGTCCAGAGCGGTCGTGGGTTCGTCCGCGATGAGAAGCGCCGGTCTTGATGAAAGCGCGATGGCAATCATGACCCGCTGCCGCAATCCGCCCGAGAGCTGATGCGGATAGGCATCGTATCGTTGCTCGGCGTTCGGGATGCCGACCGTGCGAAAGATGTCGATCGTCATCGCCCGCGCTTCGGCCCGGGACTTGCCCTGGTGACGCCGGATCGCCTCGGCCACCTGTTCACCAGCTGTGAAGACCGGGTTCAGAAATGTCATTGGATCCTGAAAAATCATGCTGATTTCGGAGCCGCGGACATTACTCATCTCGTCGCCAGATAACGTCAGGAGATCCTTGCCGTTGAACAAGATTGTTCCAGCGACATATTTGCCGGGGGGTGTCGGGAGGAGTCGAATTATCGAGCGGGCAGTCACGCTTTTGCCGGAGCCGGATTCGCCCACGAGGCCCACCGTTTGACCACGCCCAATCGTAAGATCCACGCCATCGACCGCGCGAAGATCTCCCGCCCGTGTGCTAAACCAGGTCTTGAGTCCGCGAATCTGCAGCAAAACCCGGTCCTCGGTAGGCTCCCTGAGAGGGTTCATTTCTTCGCCTGCCGCGGATCAAGAATGTCACGCAGGCCATCGCCGAGAAGGTTAAACCCGAGCACCGCGATCAAGATCATGATTCCTGCCGAAACCGCGAGGTGGGGCGCCGTCAACAGCACCAATTGCCCCTCTGAAAGCATGTTCCCCCAATCCGGCGTCGGAGGCTGTACACCGAGACCCAGATAGGACAGCGCGGCAATATCAAGAAGCGCATACGCCAAATCGAGCGAAGAGACAACAATCACGGACGAAACGCAATTCGGGAAGATATGGCGAAATATGATGCGCCGTTGTGGATAGCCCATCGCTTTCGCCGCTTCTGTGTAGACCATTTCCTTCTGCACCAACGTCACACTGCGGACCACCCGCGTGATGAATGGCACGTAGAGAATGCCAAGCGACAGAACCACGTTGCGAATCGACGGTCCGAAAGCCGCAACCACTGCAAAGGAAAGCAGCAAGGGCGGAAACGCCAGCATCATATCCAGCACTCGGGTCACGACCTCGTCGACCCATCCTCCGCGATACGCGGACCAGATGCCCAGCGGAACACCGATCAACTCCGAGATAAGCACCACAGCCAGTGCTCCACCCAGGGCCGTTCGCGTTCCGAAAATCAAACGGCTCAGCACATCTCGGCCGTTCTTGTCGGCGCCCAGCAGGTATTTCCTGCCAGGTGAGGCGAGCGTATCCGACAGTTCGCCATGATTCGGATCGTGCGGAGCGAGGAGCGGCGCCAGGACAATGAGAACCAGAAGCAGAATGACCACCGTGAGACCAATCATGGCCTTGGGATTCCCGCGCAGCCGCCAAATAAACATGGACCAGGAGGATGGTGCTTCCTGGCTGCTATCGATGCGGGTCGGAGCGATCTCGGCAACCATCGTCAGCCACGACCGCCATAGCGCACGCGGGGATCGATGACGCCATACAGCACATCGACGACCAGATTAATGAGAATGAACAACGCCGCGATGAAAATCGTGATGCCCTGGACAACGGGGTAGTCCCGTCGCTGAACGGAATCGATCAGCAGGGCGCCCAGCCCTCCCAGTCCAAACGTGTAATCGACCAGTACCGTACCCACCAGCAAATAGCCAAATTGCAGTCCAGCGACGGTAATTACCGGGATCAACGCGTTGCGAAACGCATGCTTCAGAACGATTTGCGGACCGTGGAGTCCCTTCGAACGCGCGGTTTCAATGTAATCCTGGGAAAGCGCCTCGATCATGGAGGAGCGGGTGATGCGGGTTGAAATCGCCGCCAGCGAGAAACCGAGCGCGATCGACGGCAAGATCAAGTGCTTGAGCGTGTCAAGTCCGCCGTCGCCTCGGCCGAGTGCCGGAAGCACGTCCAGCTTGTAGGAAAACGCCAGGATCAGGAGGATCGACGTAAAGAACACTGGTGACGATGCACCGATCAGCGAAAATACAGTTGAAACCAGATCTATCCCGGAATTTGGGCGCATTGCGGCCAGAATTCCCAGCGGAATAGAGATTGCCAGCGAGAGGGCGAAACTCATCAGGGCCAGTTTAATCGTGATCGGCAAGCGATCCCCGATCAGGATTCGCACATCCTCACGTTGTCGAAACGATCGCCCCAAATTCCCGTGTGCCAGATCCTTGACCCACAGGGCATACTGCGTCGGCAACGGTTTGTCGAGCCGATATTGCTTGCGAATGTTCTGTAGATTGGCTTCGGTTACCCGTTGCCCGCCCGCCATGATGCGCGCGGGGTCGCCAGGTACAAAACGCACCATGAAAAAAACAATCGACGTGATGATAAACATCATCGGCACGAGTGTCAGTAACCGGGTCAAGATCAGGCGCAACATGATTCACCGATCGACGTGGATGAAGAAACCCGAGTCGCGAAGGCGCGACTCGGGGTACATCCGGTTGTCGATTACGCTCCCTCAGGCTTGAGATCACGCAGGAACGAATCCCAATAGAAGAGCGGACGAATGGAGTAGCCGGTCAGGCCCGCCTTCATCGGCAGGAACCACTTGAAGTGGTCCAGCCAGACGATCGGCATGTCGGCCGCGATCTTCTTCTGTGCGTCGATGAGCGTGGCAAGACGCGCATCGCTCACATCCGCATCCGCGGCGTCCAGCAATGCGTCAACCTCCGGATTGCTGTAGTACGAGCCGTTGTTTTGTGGTGGCACATTGCGCGAGTGGAACAACGGTAGCAGCATACCGTTTGCATCAGGGAAATCGGCCCCCCACTCATGGAAAATCATGCCTTCGTAGTCGCCGGTTTGCAATGCGGTGATCCGATCGGCCTGGGGAATCTTGGAGATCTCAACCTCCACGCCGATCTCCGCCAGCATTTGTTGAATCGCTTGTGCCTCGGCAGTGCGCTGGCTGCTTTCCGCATCAACGGTCAACGTCGTCTTGAATCCATTGGGCTGGCTCGATGCCGCCAATGCCGCTTTGGCCGCTTCCACATCGTATGGCATCACGGTCAGCTCCGATTCGGCGCTCCCCGGCATACCGGGCGGCACCGTCGTTGAAACCGAGCGTACGCCCGTGTTGCCAACCAGATTGGTCATGATCTCGTCGTAGTTGATGGCCTTGCTGACGGCCTCTCGGACTTTAATGTCGTCGAACGGCGGCTTGTTATTGACCATGAAGATCTGATTGCTGGTGAACCCGACCACTTCCTGGAAGGTGATGTCCGGCAGGCCCTGAACGATCGAAAGCTGGTCTGGCGGTATATCGCGGATCATGGTCAGATCGCCGGATTTGAGTCCTGCCACCCGGGTCGTCCCGTCCGGCACGATCTTGAACACGGCATTCTGAAAATATGGCTTGCCCGTCTGCCAGTAGGCATCGTTCTTGACGAGCGTAACCGCACTGCCGGCCTCCCACTTGACGAACTTGTACGGGCCAGTTCCAATCGGCTCCTGCGTGGGGAGATCGGGCGTCGAATCAATCAAGGCTTTGGGCATTACGTGCCCAGCCGTCGTCGCAAGTACAAACGGGAATGTTGCCGAGGCCACCTTGGTCTTGATGGTCAACTGCATGTCCCCGGTCTTCTCGATGGTGTCGACCGGGTCGAACATCCAGGCCATCGGCGAGGCAATTGCAGGAGCCCGAACTCGACCAATTGACGCTATGACGTCATCCACCGTCATGATCGTACCGTCATGGAACGGAACGTTCGCCCGGAGGTTGTAGACAAACGTCTGGGCATCAGGGTTTTCGAAAGTCTCCGCCAGCAGTGGATAGATCTTGCTATCGACATCGAGTGCCATCAAGCCTTCTGTGATGTTGCAAATCACTGGATTGGCGGTGAAGTCGTAGCCCAGCGCCGGCTCGACGCCGCGCAAGTCGGATTCCAGGCCCATGGTGATGGTATCGCTGTCTTGGGCAAGAACCATCACGCCGGGAGCCACAAGCGGCACAACAGCGGCCATTGCGGTCGCCGCCGCCATTCCGCCGGTCATTTTCATAAGCCCGCGCCGGCTCATCGCCTGTTCGCGAAGAGAGCGCAAATAACTGTGCATGCGCTGGTCAAAGAGTCGACCTGAGTCTTCGTGCGCCACGTACTTTTCCCCTTGCGAGTCAGCTATCGGATCAAGCGGTCGCCGGCCGGGTTCGCACGATTTGCGCGCTGACCGCCGGCCGCGTTTCCTGGGTAGAGGAAGATTGGCGGATTGTAGCAAGATCTGCTGAGGAATCAATGGACCTCAGCTCGGGCGCATGATTACAGGTTGTCTGACGTGGCTTAGACTCCTCGACAGAGTTCACAGGATTCGAACTCATCCCTGAAGCGGCGAAGTGATCGACCGGCGGGCGAGATTCATGCCGGCAAGGAGCAGACAATGACCACCAGTCGACTGAGCTCTCCGAGCTATCTTGACAATACCGGCCGCGCCGACACCCTGAGCGGTGGTGTCCGGCTTATTCCCGTCGATACTCCAAAGGGCACGTTTAAGGTCTGGACGAAGCGGATCGGCAACGCGCCAACAATGAAGTTGCTGCTCCTGCATGGTGGACCGGGCGCAACTCACGAGTGCTTCGAGGCATTCGACAGCTATTTACCCGCGGCGGGGGTCGAGTACTACTACTACGACCAACTTGGCTCTGTATATAGCGACCAGCCAGATGAACCCGAGCTGTGGGATTTGCCGCGCTTCGTAGAGGAGGTCGAGCAGGTCCGCCAAGCTTTGGAGCTGGATCGTGACAGCTTTTTTCTGCTGGGACATTCATGGGGTGGGGTGCTCGCGATCGAGTATGCGCTGCGGTACCAGCAGCACCTCAAGGGGCTCATCATCTCGAACATGATGGCCAGTGGATCGGCCTACAACGCCTACGCCCAGGATGTGCTGATGCCGACCATGGATCAGGCCGTGTTGGCGGAGGTCAAAGGTTACGAGGCCTCTGGCGACTTCGAGAACCCGCGCTACATGGAGCTGCTGATGGAGCATCATTACATCCATCACGTGCTGCGCATGCCTGCGACGGAATGGCCGGACCCGGTCAACCGGGCCTTCAAGCACATCAACCCGTCGATCTATGTCCCGCTGCAGGGACCGAGCGAACTGGGTTTGAGCGGCAAGCTGCTTGATTGGGACCGTACGTCCGATCTCAACGAGATCGAGGTGCCGACGCTGGTCATCGGCGCGCAACATGACACAATGGATCCGGCCCATATGAAATGGATGGCAAACGCGGTACAGCAGGGGCGGTACCTGCACTGTCCCGAGGGCAGCCACATGGCGATGTATGACGACCAGAAGGTGTATGTCGGAGGCCTGATCGACTTCATCCACGACGTGGATGGGCGCGGATTCGAACGCAAGCACTCTATATAGGGATGCTGCGTCGGGCTGGTCGCCTGATTGCCGGATCGGACCCTTCACTGAGTCAGTGGCCGCTCATTCGACTCCATCCAATTTAGAGAGTTAGTAGGCGGCAAGTGACATCATGACGTCAGCCATGAGGTGTTGCCATAATTGACTAACCTGCCCGAAGCACTTTTAGATGCGCGGCGCTTCCGTCCACGTCGCGCTAGAACTTGGTGTTCACCG
Source organism: Thermomicrobiales bacterium (assembly GCA_035634825.1). Lineage (GTDB taxonomy): Bacteria > Chloroflexota > Chloroflexia > Thermomicrobiales > UBA6265 > DASQCG01. Next base: position 8,486 of record DASQCG010000264.1, read on the forward strand.
CAGATCGGGCACGAACAGCCGGTAGGGCGCGCCGAGGATCGGGAGCCGCGGCCGGAAGAAGCGGCGGCTGCACCAGACGCTGTGGAGGCAGACCACGGGCCGCCCGTCGCCGCCATCCTGGTAATGCAGGTGAACGGTGGTCTCGAGATCGATGGACGGCACGGAGACCTCCCACCAGCAGTTGAGTGATGAGCCGGGAGGCACTTTACCAGCCGTGGCGATGGCAGTCGACGGTCGTCATCGCGGCCTCCCGAGCGCCCTGCTGTGGCGACGAGGGCCGCTCTGATCCGCCGCACATCGGGACGCACCTGACGCCTGATTGCGTTTCGATACCTATCCAAGCGCGGACCATCCACTTTGCCCGCGGAGGGCAGTGGCCGGGTGCTATGCCTGACCAATGATCTCGCAGACGTCAACGCTGACA
>DASQCG010000265.1:0-17666 GCA_035634825.1 Thermomicrobiales bacterium
AGAATGCCGCAAGGCCAGCACAGCCGCCTCGAGTGCCGCGCGCGTGTCGCCCGGCGCCAACGCGCAAATGCGATCGGAATAGGACCGCGCCTCATCGATTCGGCCATCAATTGCCAAATGCTCGATCAGGCGAGCGGCGTAGGGCGCGGCGATGTCACCATGCCCGTCCGAAACCAGCCAATCGACCAGTCGCTTGACCTTACCAAGGTCGAAGGGCTCGGCGTGAAGGCGAACCCGGGCATATGCCCACTCAGGAATATCCGACCGGAGGACCGGCTCGTTACGCTGCAGGGCATTGATCGTCTCCAGCGCCTGGCGACGGTACCCGAGCTTGAGCTGGATCTCAGCCAGGCGCAAGAAGAGGCCGGGAACCGATGAGTCCGCAACGACAGCCAGCTGGACGTGATCGAGCGCGGATCGATACCGGCCGCGGGCGCGTTCCTCTTCGGCATTTGCGAAATAAGCCGCCGCTTCTGAATTGAGCCGGTCAACGTGCGGCAAATGGTCGAGGAAGGTGACTTCGCGGATGCTGAAAACCGGGCGATCCCGCTCCTCGTTTTTCTTGCCAAACCCAACGCGCCCGTCGCGCTGGGTGGCGGACCGCAATGACAATGTTCCGGTTCGACGACCGAGTGAGTCGGTTGTGTTTCGTCCCATGACGTGGGTCAGTGCAGCGTTGTCGGCGATCTGGGCAGTACCCATTCCGCCGACCATCGACCGGATTCGATTTGCTTGCTCGTGGTCGCCCTGAACCTCGTAGATTGTGATTAGCCGGTGCAGCAGATCATTTGCCTCGGTGCGCTCGCCTGCTTCATTGAGAGCAAGTGCGAGCTCGAAGACCAGGTCGGCGTTGTTCGGATCGTGCTGAATCTGCGCCCGCAGTGTCTGGAGCTCATCTGCCAGGGGCATGGTCGCGGTGGCGACGGCCGGAGCAAGCGGAACCGTGCTGTCAAATATCGGTGCCATGTCCGCAGTCATTGCGCCGGGTTGAGAAGTAATCGCTGCCGTCGCTTGTCCGTTGCTGTGCAATGGAACGGTCGCGACGGGTTGCTCGGGCACAGGGTGTGAGAATGAAACGGTCTGCGGTTCCGAGATTTGGCGGGTCGCACTGAACCCTGCGGTAGGCGCGAACTCCGGGCGATTCTGCCCGAGCGGCACTGTCATCGGCGGACTGCCGGCGAATGGGGCGGTCATCTGCGCGGCCGACGAGATCGGGCCGGTCGGCACGCCGCCATTCGCAGTCGTCAGATTCACAGTGGCGTCCGGAACCGAGGCTCCGCCGTTCATCGGTGCGGTCTGCGCAGCCATCGGCGCCGTCCAGGCACCGAGTCGGCGCTTGATGTTATCTGATTGGTCTGTCTGGGCCCCGACTGTATGATCGCCGACGCGAGACGTCGTGATGTCCTGGCTCACCGATACCCTCCGTGCACAGCCTTCGCATTCCGCGCCAGGCGGAAATTCGGCTACTTCGAGTGTATGGGGAGGGTCATAGCCGGTGAATAGGACTTAGGCACTGACCGTCCGGCGGCATCGGTCGTTAGCCTCGTCGCCGGGGAGTCGTGCTTGCGCCGCGAACACGGCTACCGCGCAGGTAGGTAGGGTCGCCCCGCCTGCGATAGTCGTCACCATCAAGTTGGGCGCGTCTGGACAACGTGCCGTCGAGCATCCGGGAGAGGATGCGCTCGTCGATTCCGGTGGGCGCCTGGTTCGTCGTGATGACAGTTGGAAGGCGCTCGTTGTAACGGTGATTGACGATCTGATAGAGCTTTTCCCGGGCCCATGGCGTGGCATTTTCGGTGCCGAGATCATCGAGCACGAGGAGGAATGTGTTCCGGATCGCATTGAAGCGATCGTCATAGTCCACGCCGCGGGCAGGATCGAATGTCGCCCGGAGGTGATCGAGCAGATCCGGCACGACAGCGAACATGACCGTTTGATCGCCCTTCTCGAGTGTTTCGTTGGCGATCGCCGCAGCAAGGTGCGTCTTGCCGGTACCGCAGGGTCCGGTCAAAACCAGCCAACCGCTCAATGTCTGCGCAAATGACTGAGCTTGGTCCCGGGCTCGCTCGAGTTCAGGCGTGTCTGCCTCGAAAGCGGCAAACGACTTACTCTCCAGGCCGTCGAGCTGTGACAAACGTCGCATCTCGGTGATCCTGGCCCGGTCTTCATTGCGTTGCTGGCACTCGCACCGGAAAAGGCGGCCGAATCCTGGATGTCCGAGCGGTACGTCCAGTCGGAGCCAGCCTGCGCCCAGGCACTTCGGACAAACCGGTGCCTCCGGAGCCCGGTAGACCTCTTCGGAGTGGGTTCGGTGGGGGAGATTGGGTTGAATCTCTCTCAGAGGTCGCATCATCTGCCTGTCCTGCCTGGCGGACCGTCCGCTTCCCAGTTTTCGAGAATCCGGGCGATGTACCGCCAATTGCGTCGATTGTACGCAACAGCCTCTTCGAATGCCGACTCGATCCAGTCGGGCGGATACACCTCGAGGGCCTTGATCAAGCGGTCCGCGATCATCGGGGTCAGCGGGCCGATGTTCTGCTCGTAGAGGCGGAACACGGTTGGTTTGTCGACATGGACCCGCGGACGCGATTCGTCGATCCAGAACATCTCCGGGACGGCATCCGGGTCATCGGCCATCCGGGCCACCAGCCGCGCATTTTCGACCGTATTCAGCAGCAGCCAGTTGCGCGAACCGGCCTGGCTCTCGACAACGAAGCGCAGAATCGTCCCGTGCGCGACTCCTTGCTCCAGCGCCGGGAAGGGCCAATCCGGCATCGCGAGCGGGGTCCCGTCGACCTTGCCGGCATCGAGGACCATTGGATCGGTGGCAAAGGCGTCCTCAGAGATCGCCGAGTCTGCCTTTCCGGTCCGAGTCAGGAGCACGAGCAGAAGCACGATTCTGTGCTCCTCGACCGAGGCCCGGGTCGAAATAAGGCGATTGAGCAAGGCACGAGGGACCGAGACGAGTGGAGAAGAATCAACTGGAGCGGACGACGTCTGTTCGGGCATACGAGCAACCGCGCCTACATCGGCTCTTCGCGGTAGGGCTCGAAGTCCGCAAAACGGGTTGTGGCCTCGAAGAAGCGGAGGTGAACGGTGGCTGTGCTGCCGTTTCGGTGCTTGGCGATATCGATGTCCGCAATGCCCTTGCGCGTCGTTTCCGGGTCGTAGCGGTCTTCGCGATAGATCAGCATCACCACGTCTGCGTCTTGCTCGATCGATCCGGACTCGCGCAGGTCCGAGAGCAATGGCTTGTGTCCGGCGCGGCTTTCGACGGCCCGGGAGAGCTGCGACAAGGCGACGACGGGAATGTTCAGTTCGCGCGCGACCTGTTTCAATCCGCGCGAGATCTCGGAAATCTCCTGAACGCGGTTATCAGAGCGGCGGGATTGCATCAATTGCAAGTAATCGATTACCAGCAAGTCGAGCCCGTATTCGGCCTGCAATCGGCGCGCCTTGGTGCGTACATCATTGACGCTTGAGCTACCGCCGTCGTCGATGAAAATCGGCGCCTCGCTCAACTTGCCATAGGCGCGGCCGACCGCACCCCATTCGTCGTCGTTGATCTGACCCATGCGCAGTCGGTGCGAGTTGACCCCGGTCTCGGAAGCGAGGATACGCTGGACGATTTGCTGGGCAGACATTTCGAGCGAGATAAAGCCGACGCACTTCTTGTGCAAAACGGCCGCGTTATACGCCATCGAGAGCGCCAAGGCTGTCTTGCCGACCGATGGGCGCGCCGCAACCACGACCAGATCGGACCGCTGGAGTCCGCCGAGTACGCGATCGAGTGCCACGAAACCGGTCGGCACGCCCTGTGCTCGCAGGCTGTCGTCGCTCATCTGGTCGAAGAGGCCGTCGAGCACCTCGCGCATAGGCAGGAAACCGCGCGGCACCCGATTCTGGGAGACCTCGAAAATCACCTGCTCGGCCTCGTCAAGCGCTTCCTGGGTCTCCACGGCGTCCCGGAAGGCAATGCCAACGACTCTGGTTCCGGCGTCTATCAAACGCCTCAGCGTGGCGGTTCGCTCGACAATGCGGGCGTAATACTCGACGTGGACGGCCGTGGGCACGACGGACACCAGGGAGGTCAGGTAGGACGCGCCGCCGACAAGGTCCAGCTTGTCGCGCCGGGCCAGTTCGTCGGTCAGTGTGATGACGTCCGTGGGCTCCTGGCGCGTATAGAGCTCCGAGATCGCCTGGTAGATCGTCCCGTGCGAGGGCTGATAGAAGTCCTCATATTTGAGAATCGGGGCCACCTGGATGATGGCGTCGCGATCGATCAGCAGGCTGCCGAGCACCGACTGCTCGGCTTCTAGGTTTTGTGGTGGAAGTCGATCAGCCATCTGCCCCAACCTGGAAACAACATGCTCCGACCGGGAGCAACGATGCCAGCGTCACCTGGCGGGGTCAGGCTGACGAACTACTGTGCCACGTCCGCGACATCCTCTTCCGACTCATCGACAACGCCGTTGACAATGACCTTGACCTGCGGCCGCAGCTTGCCAATCACGTTGACAGTCACGGTGTGCTCGCCGGTCGAGCGGATCGGCTCAGTCAGGACGACCTTGCGGCGGTCGATCTCCTCGCCGACTTGCTTCGAGATCTTCTCGGCAATGTCCGCTGCGGTAACGGAGCCGAAGAGGCGACCGCCCTCGCCGGCACGGGCCTCGAACGTCAGCGTCACAGCTGAGATCTTGTCCGCGAAGGACTGGAGCTCGCGCTCCTGTCGCTCGACCTTCCGCGCCTTGACGGCCTGATTATGCTCCCACATCTTCAACTCGCCCGGGGTGGCTGCCACGGCCAGGCCCTGCGGAATCAAGAAGTTGCGGGCGTAGCCGTTCTTGACAGTTGTCAGGGAGCCTGCCTCGCCGAGCTTCTCGACATCTTTACGCAGAATGATCTTCATCGTGAACGGAACCTTCCAATGCCTGGGGCTGGCGTTGGCGCCGAATCCGCGCCAGTTTTGAGACACAACACAAGACGGACCGCGGTCCGGCCAACCAATTCTAGAGGCTTAACCAGCCGAAATCAATTCAAGCGCTCCGAAACACGGCCCTGGTGACCGCCGTGCATGCGCCGAGCAAGCTCGAATAGGGCGATCGAGCCGGCAGTTGCCACGTTGAGCGACTCAACGTCCGCGCTGATCGGGATCGAGACAACCAGGTCACACGCGGCGCGTACTTGCCGGCTGACTCCGCGACCCTCGGATCCCAGCACCAGCGCCACTGGCAGGGGGATCTCGGTCGTGAAGATGGATTGGGTGTCTGGGCCTGTGTCGAGTGCGGCCACCCACCGACCGTGCTCGCGAATCTCGGCAATTGCGCGGTTGATGTTGACGACCTGCGCCACCGACAGCGATTCGACGGCACCAGCCGACGCATTCACGACGGCCGGCGTCACTGACGCGGACCGGTCGGCCGGAATCACCACACCGGCGATGTCGAATGCGCGCGCCGTTCGCAGCAGGGTGCCCAGGTTTTGCGGATCGGTGAGGTGGTCCAGCAGCAGAATCGTGCCCGGCCGGTCGAGGATCGCACGGAGTGACGTGTAGCCGTAGCGATCGGTCGTGGCCAGCACTCCCTGGTGGTTGACCTTGCCGACAATGTTTTCGATCCCCTGCACCGGAACCGTCTGGATCTGGATGCGGCGGCGCTCGGCGATCTCCCGAATCATGGCGATCCGGGCATCCTGCCCGACGCCTTCGGCAAGCAGGATGCCATGGACGTGACGCTTCCCCTGCAAGACGGCAACGACGGCATTGCGACCGTAGATGCGGTCTTTCCCCTCGTCTCGGCTTGGGCGGCGTGCCCTAGTTTTCTTGTCGCCAGGTGGCGCCTTCGGGCCCGTCCTCAATCCGTATCCCCAGTTCGTTCAAGCCATTTCGGATGGCATCGGCCTCGGCCCAGTGTTTGCCGGCGCGCAGCTGCTCGCGGATGCGCAGGAGAAGATCGATGAATGGCGCCGCGCCGATCAGATCCGGCTCGGCATCAGCGTCGGGCGCGATCCCGAGCACGTCGAGCAAGGACTGAAGTGTCTCACGAGCACTGTCGACCGCGTCACGCGTGGCTGGATCACCCGCCGAGCGGTTGATCGCCCGGGTAAGAGCGAAAATCGTGGCCATCGCTTTCGGCGTGTCGAAATCGTCGTCCATTGCCGCTTCGAACTCGGCCCGGGTCGCCTCGGCAATGCCGGGATCGAGTGGAACCGGTTCGCTGGCGACTGCGGCGGGGTTCAGGGCGGCCGTAATGCGGTCAAGACCGCGCTGTGCTGCCTCGAGTCCCTCTTCGGTGAAGGTCAACGGTGCTCGGTAATGGGATTGCAGAACCAGAACGCGAAACGCGGCCGTCCGCCGTTGCGCGATCAATTCGTCAACCGGAACCAGGTTGCCGATCGACTTTGACATCTTCTCACCGCCGAGCTGGAGCAGGCCATTGTGCACCCAGTACCGCGCGAACGGCTCCGCTTGCAGTGCCGCTTCGGACTGCGCGATCTCGTTCTCGTGGTGGGGGAATATCAGGTCGGCTCCGCCACCATGGATGTCGACCAGCCCGCCGAGGTGATGCGAGCACATTGCCGAGCACTCGATGTGCCAGCCGGGCCGGCCCGTGCCCCACGGCGACTCCCACCATGGCTCGCCGGGTTTGGCTGCCTTCCAGAGCGCGAAATCGAGCGGGTCCTCCTTGCGCTCGTCGATCTCGATGCGAGCGCCGGAGAGCAGATCATCGAGACTGCGATGCGAAAGCTTCCCGTATTCCTCGAACGCGCGGACCCGGTAATAGACATCACCATCGCATTCGTAGGCATAGCCCTGCCGGACCAACTCCTCGATCATCGCAATGATCCGGTCGACTTCTTGCGTCGCGCGTGGATAGACGTCGGCCGGAAGGACATTGAGCGCCGCCGTCTCCCGGTGCCATTGGGCGATCATCTCCTCGGTCAGCGCGTCAGGGCTAATGCCTTCGCGGTTAGCCCGGGCGATGATCTTGTCGTCGATGTCGGTGAAATTCGTCACGTGCCGGACGGTGTATCCCCGATAGGTGAGATACCGCTTGATGACGTCGAAGACGATCGAGGACATGGCGTGCCCGACGTGCGCCTTGGCGTACGGCGTGACGCCGCAGACGTACATCCGCACGACACCGGGCTCAATTGTCTCGAATGGTTCGACGGAGCGCGATTGGGTGTTGTAGATGCGCAACGTCATATTTGCCACGACCCCGCCAGCGTGCTCTCCTTCTCTTCGACTTCCGCGGTCAATGCCCGAATCCGTTCTTCCTGTTCTTCTATTCGCTGGATCATGGCCAACATCGAGTCGTACTGCGGATCCGGCATTTGCTCGAGTCGCCGGGAGACGCCGGACTCCGGATGCGTCCAGGCCACGGCGCGTGCCGGCACGCCGACCGCAGTCGTATAAGGCGGTACATCCTTGAGCACCACCGCGCCGCCGCCGATCTTCGCGCCATCACCGATGGTGACCGCGCCGAGTATCTTGGCGCCGGCCCCGATCACGACTCCGTTGCCTACCGTCGGGTGACGCTTGCCGCGCTGCTTGCCGGTGCCGCCCAGGGTTACGCCCTGGTACATCGTGACATCGTCCCCGACGATGGCCGTCTCGCCGATGACCACGCCCATGCCGTGGTCGATGAACAATCGCCGGCCGATGGCCGCGCCGGGGTGAATCTCGATCCCGGTCAGAAAGCGGCCAACGTGCGAGACCAGCCGCGCGGCAACGGGCAAGTCCCGGTGCCGGAGTGCGGACGACGCCCGATGAAAGATCAGCGCGTGCAACCCCGGGTACGTCAGCAGGACCTCGAGCGTAGAGGTCGCTGCCGGATCACGCTGCTTGATAGTCTCAATCTGTTCGCTAAGCCACATGGTCTTGCCCTTCCTGCCTGGAACCTGAACTGGTCGCATCTGCCTTTGCGCGACGAATTACCGTGCGCAGCAAAAACAGGAGCAAGGGCCGCCAACTGCCGCGCCGCACCGCTCGGGATGGAACCAGCACATTTGGCGAAGGGCATTCATCTGTCTGTGCGAATCCTCTGGCTAATCGGACTTGGTAGAGGCGCTGGCCGCTGCCGGCGTCTTGTCGCTCGCGGATTTCGTCTCATTCTTGTCAGTCTTGTCGATCTTTGTTGTCGACTCCGACGACTCGGTGCTCGTCGACTTTTCGCTCGAACTGTTCGAGCTGTTCGATTTGCGGCTGTCGTTGATGTACCAGCCGGAGCCCTTGAACACGACGCCGACGTTCTGAATCACTCGCTGGACCGGTCCCTCGCATTCGGGGCAAACGGTCAGCGGATCATCACTGAACTTCTGAAATTGCTCAAACGCATGCCCGCAATTGCGGCACTGATATTGATAAGTAGGCATCCAATTTCCCAATGGTGTGCAACGATCGAACCCGTAATCGACTAATTCTATTCAGCCGGGCAGGTCTGCTCAATATCCACATCCGGTAGATCAGGTGGGATCGAATTCCGCCTGATCATCCCAGTTCGGGCCGAACGACAAATCTGCCACCAGCGGCACCGCAAGCTCCGCAGAACTCTCCATGACGGACCGCGTCAGCGCACCGATCTCATTGAGGGCGGGTCGATCAACCTCGAGCACCAACTCGTCGTGCACCTGCAGGAGCATGATCGCCTTGTCAGCGCGTTCGCGGAGCTGTTCCTGGAGGCGGATCATGGCGATCTTCATGATGTCGGCTGCTGTGCCCTGGAGCGGCATGTTGGTGGCAACGCGAACCGCAGCCGCCCGTCGCTGGCCATTGGGTGACGTCAGATCCGGCACGGCCCGGCGTCGACCATAGAGCGTCTCGACATAACCTAGCTCCTCGCCTCGCCGGAGTGTTTCGTCGAAGTAGGCCTTGACCCCGGGCAGGCGAGCCCAGTACTGGTCGATGAACGCCTGCGCATCAGCCCGGCTCAGACCAGTGTCGCGCGACAGGCCGTACGCCTGCATGCCATACAGCAGCCCAAAATTTACGGTCTTCGCGACACGGCGCATGTCGGCTGTGACGTCCGCGGGATCGATGCCGTAGACGAGGGCTGCGGTGGCCCGGTGGATATCTGCGCCGCCCCGGAAGGCATCGAGAAGGAACGGCTCGTTGCTCATGTGCGCCATCAGCCGTAGCTCGATCTGCGAGTAGTCGGCCGAGAGCAGCACGCTGTCCGCAAAGATTCGCCGCTCTGAGTGATCAGCCACGAACGCTCGCCGCACCCTCCGCCCGACCTCGGTCCGAATCGGAATGTTCTGCAAATTAGGCGAGTTCGATGAGAGCCGACCCGTCGCCGCGACAGTCTGGTTGTATGAGGTATGGATACGACCGGTCTTCGAGTCCACTTCGGCAGGCAGTGCCGAAACGTAGGTTGATGACAACTTCAGCAAGGTCTTGTATTCGAGGATCACCGGGATGATGGCGTGCTGGTCCCGCAGCGTTTCGAGATGGTCCTGATCGACCGAATAACCGGTCTTGGTCCGCCGCCCGCTCGGCAACTTGAACTCGTCGAAGAGAAGCGCTCCGAGTTGGCGCGTCGAGTTGACATTGATCGGCCGCCCGGCGAGGCGCGTTATCTCGCGGTCGAGCTCCATCAACCGCTGGCGGATCTCCTTGTCCAACTCCTCCAGGTATTCGCGATCGATCGAAATGCCAATCCGTTCCATCTCTTCCAGGACAGAGATCAACGGCATCTCGACATTTCGGAAGAGCCACTCCTGGTTGTTCTCGATCAGGCGCGGCCGATAGTAGTTGACCAGCTCGAAGGTCGCCTCGACGTCACCGCAGGCATACTGCGCGACCTGATCGAGTGGCACGACGCTCATTGAGAGCTGGTCCCGGCCCTTGCCGATCAGGGCGGTTATCTCGGTCATCTCGATGCCGAGGCGCGAGAATGCAAGATCCTTGAGACCAACCGAGTTTTCACCGAGCAGGTACGCTGCGATCATCGTATCGAATTCGAGATTCTGGACAACCATCCCGTAGCGAGACAGTACGTGCATGTCGTACTTTCCGTGGTGCGCGTAACCCTTGACCTCGGGATCGCTGAACATCGGTACGAGCTTGGCGGCTATTCGCTCCGGTGCGACTGAACCCTCGCCGTGGGCCACCGGGATGTACCAGCTCTCGGTCGGCGAAGCGGCGAGCGCGAGGCCGACCAACTCCGCCGTCAGCGGGTTCAATGACGTCGTCTCCACATCGAAGGCGTACTCTCCTGTTTCCTTAACGCGCTTCGCGATGGCGCTCAGCCCGTCGTCCGTGGTGACCGTCGTGCGGACCGGCTCGTCCCGGATAACCTCCGGAATGGGCTTGCCTTCGCCCAGGCGGGACTCCGGCAGGCGGTGGACGAGCGAGCGGAACTCGAGCTCCCGGAAGATATCGATTACCCGGTCCCGGTCGAAGTTGTCAACCGCGCTGTGCTCGAGGTCGGGGTCGATCTCGAGGTCACGCACAATCGTCGCCAATCGTTTGCTCAGGCGGAGCGTGTCGACATTCCCGGCCAGCGCGTTCTTTGCCCGCGGCGGAGTCACGTCATCGAGGTTCGCCAGAATGGAATCCACATCGCCGAATTGCTGGATCAGCGATTTCGCCGTCTTGTCACCGATGCCGGGAACGCCGGGTATGTTGTCGGAGGTATCACCGACCAGGGCCTTGTAATCCGGAATCAGCGCCGGACCGAACCCATAGCGGTCTTCGACCGCCGCTACATCGTAGATGCGCAGATCCTGGAATCGCGGCCGACCCGGCAGCACAGCCTCGACACCCGGCTCCACCAGTTGCAGAAGATCCGAATCGCCGGTGATGATCAGAACGTGGAGATGGTTGTCATCGGCCAGCTTGTGGCTGAGGCTGCCGATCACGTCGTCGGCCTCGAACCCTTCCCGCTCGATGATCGGGATATTCATCGCCTCGATGATTTCGCGAACCCGGTGGACTTGCGAACGGAGGTCGTCCGGCATGGCGCCGCGATTTGCCTTGTAGCCGTCATATTCATCGTGGCGGAAGGTCTTGCCGCCTTCGAGTGCGACGATGGCGTAGTCGGGTCGCTGCGATTCGAGCACGTCGAGGAGCATGCGGGTAAAGCCGAAGACCGCATTGGTCTGCTCACCGGACGAGGTCGACATGGCGCTGTCGATGGCGTGATAGGCGCGGAAGATCAGGCCATATCCGTCGATCAGCATCACCGATTGTTGTCGCTTGTCCGGCACGCGTGTTGCCCCTCCTACAATCAAATTGCTGGCAAGAGTATACGGCGTAGGTCATATGTTCGCCTTATGCGGTTGGTATACTGTTTTTGCCTATCCTCGATGCGTCCGTAAAGCGAGCAACCCCGTTCATGCAGGTACAACGAGTTCAGGAACTGGCTGCGCGCGTAACCAGCAACGTTGAGCGTGTAGTAGTCGGCAAGCGCCGCGAAGTCGAGCTTGTGCTGGTGGCGCTGCTCTGCCGCGGGCATGTCCTGATCGAAGACGTGCCCGGCGTTGGCAAGACGGTCCTGGCCAAGGCGATCGCCCGCAGCATCGGCGCGTCGTTCAAGCGTGTCCAGTTCACGCCGGATCTTCTGCCGGGCGATGTCACTGGAGTCAGCGTCTTCGACCCTCAGCACGTCCAGTTCGAATTCCGCCCGGGCCCGATCTTCGCGCAATTGGTGCTGGCTGACGAAATCAATCGCGCCACCCCGAAGACCCAATCGGCTCTGCTGGAGGCAATGGAAGAGACGCAGGTCACGGTCGACGGCGTGACCCACTTGTTGCCCGAGCCATTCATCGTGCTTGCGACCGAGAATCCGATCGACTATGAGGGCACGTTCCCACTGCCGGAGGCGCAGCTCGACCGCTTCCTGATGAGGATCTCTATCGGTTATCCCGGTCGAGCCGGCGAGCTCGAGATGCTCGAGCGCCAGCAACACCAACACCCGCTCGAGCTGATTGGGCAGGTTATCGATGTCGCAAGCCTGGTCGCGGCGCAGGCCGAAGTGCGCGATATCCGAGTCGATTCAGCGGTGGCCGACTACGTCGTCTCGATCGTCGAGTCGACGCGAAATCACCCTGATGTTCAGCTCGGCGCCAGCCCGCGCGGTAGCCTCGCCCTCTACAACTCCAGCCGTGCACTGGCGGCGCTCAACGGACGCCCGTTCGTGATCCCGGACGATGTCAAGGCACTCGCGGTCGCCACGCTCGCGCACCGCCTGATCGTCTCCCCGGCCGCACGGGTCCGCAACGTGGACAGCCGCCTGATCGTGCAGGACATCGTACGCGGGCTTCCCGTGCCCGGCGCCAGACCAATGGCAACTGCCGGGCGCGCGCAGACGGTTACCTAGTGGTCGCCCTGCGCGTATTTATCTTTGCAGTCGCCGGGCTCGCCTTTGCCCTGATCGACGACTGGCCAGCGATCACCCTGATTTCGACGGCGCTGATGGTCGTCGTCGCGCTGTCATTCGTCTGGTCACGCACTAGCCTTTCCGGATTGTCATTTGCGCGCCGGCTTTCATCGGATCGGGCACAGGTCGGCGATCAGATGCGCGAAGACCTCGCGGTGCGCAACCAGAGCATCTTCGGCAAGCTCTTCCTGGAGATCGAGGATCGGAGCACGCTTCCCGGGCACCTTGCCAATCGCGTCATAAAGTTGGGTCCCCGATCGGCACGGCAATGGCGGGTGACCTCGATCGTGCGCGAACGCGGACGCCATCGACTCGGACCCGTCACGCTGCGGTCCGGCGATCCGTTCGGTCTGTTTCGACGCCAGAAACGGCTGAAGGAGACGCTCGACCTGACGGTCTATCCGCTGACGTATGACCTGCAACCGTATATCCCCGGTTCCGTGCTGCAATCGGGAGGCGGGGTTGTGCAACGCCGCTCAACCAACCCAACGACCACGGTGGGTGGAATTCGCGATTACGTGCAGGGCGATTCCATCAACCGCGTTAGCTGGACCGCGACCGCGCGCGCCGGAAGGCTGATGGTCAAGGAATTCGAAAACGATCCGACCGCCGATGTCTGGGTCGTGCTCGACCTCTACCAGCCACCGACGGACGGGCACTCGCACGGCGCCCGGTTTGCATCGGACGACCCCCTGCACTGGCTGAGCAATGAGCTGGAGTACCGGGTGATGCTGGCAGCGTCTCTCGTGCGGCGTTCACTTGCCCTGGGCCGATCGGTTGGATTGATCATGAACGCCGAGCAACCGATCGTGTTGCCGCCTGAGCGGAGCGACCGCCAATACGTGCGTATTCTGGAACTCCTGGCAGTCGTCAGCGGTCGGGACGACGCGACATTGGTCGAGCTGCTGACCTCGCTGACGGGACGTTTCCGCAAGGACAGCATCCTGCTGGCAGTGACCTCTATTGCTGACCCGAACCTGATCGCGCTACTGGCAACGATGCGGCGACGCAGAATCTCGTCCGAGGTCCACTACGTAGATCCCCATATGAGTCTGGACCCAGCGACGAGTGCGTTTTTCGAGGATCTTCATCGCGAACACGTGGTCGGGTATCGGATGAGTCGGGCGGACCATCCGACCAGTGCCCTCCAGGTGGCGAACGGATTCGCCGGGGCATGGGTGCGGTAGACGATGGCGACCCTGACAGGCAGCGCGACCAGATCTCCGATTGCCGGCCCCGATTACCGGGCGGAGGGTCTGGCCCTTGCTCTTCATGCGCTCCTTGTCCTGAGCGTCGTTGGGGCAATGAATCGCGTGGATTTCGGCGATCGCGTCGGCGTGCTGGCGCCGCTGGCCCTGATGGGCCTACTCCTTGGCTATCTTCTGTCCCAGACCCGAGCGCAAGACCTCGTGGCGCACTCGATCGCGCTCTGGGCCGGGGCAATGGCCGCCGTCCTCTTGGTGGCGATCGAGACTGCTGGTCCTGTTGAGATCGTCCACAGCCGGGGCGGCGCGTTTGTCGACCTTGTCTCGGGCGTCAGCCAGTCGCTGGTCCGCGACAACACTGATTCGGTCAGTGACGCCCAGCTGCTGGTCGTGCTTGGCCTCACTGCCTGGTTGCTGGCATACAGCTCGGCCTGGGTCATCTACCGGCGCGGATGGTTTGGGCTCGGAATAGCGGTGCCGGCGTCAATCCTGCTGGCCTCGATCAGGGTCGACAATCGCAATGGCGGTTGGCCGCTGGCGCTCTTCATCTTTGCGGCAATTTGCCTGGCAGCCCGCCATGCGATAGCCACCAATTCAATCCGTTGGGCCAGGCGGAACATGACAGCCGGGCCTGGACTCACGTCCCGCTTCCTGCTTGCCGCGCTGCCGGTCGCCGTCGCGGCAGTGGTGGCCGCACTGCTCATCAACCCTGGCATCCACCGCGCCATGTCCGTGCCCTACCGGGAAACGGCCCAACAGGGGTGGGAGCAAATCCGGGAGAAGGTCGAGTCGGTCATCGGGCAAGCCGGCCCCGGGGGCGGGAGCTACGCCAGTTTCCCGGACAACTTCGAGATTGGCGGAAATATCGATCTCAGCAATGAGGTCGTTGCCAAGGTTCAGGCGGACAGCGGTCACTACCTCGCGTTGCGCCGATACGACATCTACAACGGCAGTGGCTGGTCCTCGGGCGTCCAGGACACCTTCCGACTCGATGGCGACTCATCGAACATCCGGGTTACCAATGTCATCTTTGCCGATTCCCAACCGGTCGCGCTGTCCGGCGCGATGACCACCGACCGTGAGCCGGAATCGGCGTTGATTACTGTTGTGCGTCCCAAGGACGACCTGATCTTCACCATCGAGACATTCTCATCTGCGTCGCGGCAGGTATATGCCGTGCTGGGTTGGCAAAAGCTGAACCGGACCGAGATCGATGTTGATGCCGTCGATCTCGCGTCGATCCCGGTTGACCTGCAGAGCCTGGTCCGCACCGTGCGGAATGCGCCGTTCGAGGTGGATCGGTCGTCGGGCAAGGTGACGCTGACTGACTCAGACGTCCAGGAGGCATTCGATCGAGCGCGGCAGCGACTCGCGGCGTACCCGGTCATCGCCGACCTGTCCGTTGGTGACCAGGGCCAGCTCGTGATCGTCATCTCGGGCCGAATACCGAACTACGACGATATCGAGGCGCTCTTTACCAGCGACGCAATCCATGCCAATACGGATTATCGCGTCGTCGGGTTAGCTAGCTTGGCCAGCCCGGACCAGCTCGCATCGGCCTCGACCGACTATCCAGCGTGGATCACGAACCGGTACCTGCAACTCCCCGATTCAGTCACTGAGCGGACCCGTGCCGAGGCGCAGCGCGTCGCGATCCAGGCCGGCGCGACCAACGCATTCGACAAAGTCTGGGCTGTCCAGGAGTATCTGCGCTCCAATTTCACCTACGAACTGAACAGCCCCAGACCCTCGGGTGGTCAGGACTGGGTCGATTACTTCCTCTTCGACCACCAGGCTGGACGATGCGAACAATTCGCTTCGGCCATGATCGTTATGGTCAGGTCACTGGGGATCCCGGCGCGGCTGGTGAGCGGGTACAACTACTCGGGCGAAACCGACCCGCAGGGCGACGTCATTTATCGCGAGAATCAGGCGCATACCTGGGTCGAAGTCTTTTTCCCGGAGTACGGCTGGGTGCCGTTCGAACCGACGACGAATCAGGCGGAATTCACGTACGGATCTGACAATTCCAACCAGGCCGATGCTACGCCTGAAGCTGGCGCCGGATCTCCGACTCCGGAGCCTACCCAGGATGCGACCGCTGAGGCGCAACCGACCCCGGAAGCAACGCCGGTCCCACCTCAGCTCTCGACGGATTCGGGCGACAACGGTTCGCAAACCGCACGGCTGGTGCAGATCGCGGCGATCATCGTCGCACTGCTTTGCATCGGCGCACTCGGGATGATGGCGCTGATGTGGCAGTGGCGAGTCCGGGGGTTGCCGCCGGCCGGTGGCCTGTTCGCCCGGTTGCAGCGGGTCGGCTCGTGGTTTGGCGTGCGGGGTGGGGATTCGACCACGCCGTATGAGTTTGGGCGCGCCCTGAGCGGAGTCTTGCCGGGCACTGAAGCACCGATTCGGTCGATCACGAACGCCTACTACGCGGAGCAATTCGACCCGGCGTCCTCATCCACGGAGTCGCTCGCGGCCGCGCGAACAGGATGGAAGCAGCTTCGGCGCAATCTATTACGATGGCGCATACGACGTCCGAAAGCTCGCTGACATACGGAGAATCATCACAGATGGCTGACGTGCTTGTTGCCGGCGCAATCAACACGGACCTTGTTGCGCGCGTGCCTCGCGCCCCGGATGCGGGTGAGACAGTCACCGGCTCGACGTTCAACATCTTCGGCGGCGGCAAGGGCGCGAATCAGACCCTCGCCTCGGCCCGCTCCGGTGCGGCGACGGCGATTCTCGGGTCGCTCGGTCGCGATGATTTCGGTTCGCAGCGGCTGGCCGACTTGCGCGGGGAAGGCGTTGAGATCTCGGCAATCATGATTCGGGACGACGCCCCATCGGGCGTGACGCTGATCACAGTCGAGGAATCGACCGGTCAGAATCGAATCGCGTACGTTCCGGGCGCAACGATGACGGTAACAACCGCTGAGGCGCACTCGGCTGTCGAGCAGCTCGCTCCGCGCTGCCTGCTGACCACGCTGGAGCTGCCGGCGGATTCGATAGCTGCCGCGATCGAGGCGGTCAGGAGCCGTCATGGCGTCGTTCTGCTCAATGCGACGCCCGAGCCGGAAGGAGCGGCGCGATTCCTGAGTGATATCGACTGCCTCATCGTCAATGAGCCCGAGGCTATGGCCTTGCTCCACCGACAAGCTCCGGCCGACTGGTTCGCCGCGGCCGAGATGCTGCGTAAACAAGGCCCGCGCTGGGTGATCATCACCATTGGGCCGGAGGGCGCTGTGGCGTCATTCGAAGGCGAGCGGGTCGCCATTCCAGCTCCGGCGGTCAAGGTCACGGACTCGACCGGTGCGGGCGATGCGCTGTGCGGCGCGTTTGCGGCCGCACTTGCTGCTGGCGCCACGCCAGAAGAGGCGCTGCGCAGAGGCGTCGCGGCCGGCTCGGTCGCCTGCACGATCGATGGCGCCCAGCGTTCGATGCCGACCGCGAAACAGATCGACGACCTGCTGGCCGCGGTGAAATGATCAGCCTGGCAGGTTGAGCTGGAAAATCTGAATCAGGTTGCCGCATGTGTCGTCGAAGATTGCCTGCGTGACAGGTCCCGCATCAGTCGGATCCTGCGTGAAGACGACACCCATGGCCCGGAGCCTGACGTGCTCTTCGACGATGTTGTCGACCTGAAACGCCGTCAGCGGGATGCCCTGCTCGTGCATGGCGCTCTGAAATGCCAATGCTGCCGGGTTCGCATTCGGCTCGAGCACCAGCTCCGTGCCATCCTGAGCATCCGGCGAGACGACCGTAATCCAGCGGTATTCGCCAATGGGGAAATCGGTCTTGGGAAGAAAGCCCAGGATGTTAGTGTAGAACGAGAGCGCCTTGTCCTGATCATCGACGAGCAGACTTGTAAACGCGATCCTCACGTTACCTCCTCGATTGTCTCGAACGCCAAGCCAAATGCCGGGCGCGCAAATAGATGCCGGATCACGTTCGGAGATCGGTAGTCAGGGAGCAGGTTGTTGCACGGCGGAAGGGGAGGGATTCGAACCCTCGAGACGGTGTTACCGTCTACGCGATTTCCAGTCGCGCGCACTAGGCCAGGCTATGCGAC
>DASQCG010000266.1:0-1694 GCA_035634825.1 Thermomicrobiales bacterium
GCGCATCCACCGCAGCAACCTGGTCGGGATGGGCGTCCTGCCGCTCCAGTTCAAGCCCGGCGAGAACCTGACCACATACGGTCTCGATGGCACGGAGACGTTCGCGATCTCCGGCATCGCCGACAACTTGGCGCCCCACAAGGTGATGACGGTGACCGCAACGAAGGCCGACGGCAGTACGGTTTCGTTCGAGGCTGTGGCCCGGATCGACAGCAAGGTCGAAGTCGGCTACTACCAGAACGGCGGCATCTTGCAGACGGTGCTGCGCCGCCTGATGGCGAGCTAATCGGGCGTGGCCGAAGTTCGCTTGCCGCGGCATGCGGACTATGTGATCGTCGGCGCCGGACCCGGCGGCTGCGCGGCCGCGGCCGAGCTTGCGCGCTCCGGGTCGGCGTCGGTGCTCGTCCTCGAGGCCGGGCCGGACTACGGTCCATTCGGTTCCGGCCGCTGGCCGGATGATCTGCTCGAGGCGTTTGACCTCGCCGAGACGCACGGCTGGGGCTACGACAGTGAGTCGAGCTACGGCAATCGCGTCGTCGGCTTTTCCCGCGCAAAGGTGATCGGTGGCTGCTCGTCGCACAACGGGTGCGCGGCGATCTGGGGTCATCGCCTCGACTATGACGGCTGGGCCGCTATGGGGCTCGACGGCTGGTCGACCGATGACGTGTTGCCCTTCTTCCGGGCCGCCAATGAGGCGATGCGGGTCGGTATTCCCGGCCCGGCGCACGTCACGCCCTTTCACCATCTGATGCTCGAGTCGTCCGCGGCCGCCGGGATCCCGCTGGTCGCGGATCTGAACGATCTCGACGAGCCAATCGGCATGGCGCCCAGCCCAGCCAACATCTGGAACGGCATCCGCTGGAATGCCGCCTTCGCCTTCCTCGATCCGATTCGCGATCAGCCCAATGTCACCGTCGTTGGTGACGCGCTTGTAAACACCGTGCGGATCGAAAACGGTCGTGTGACCGGCGTCCGCGTGATCCACGGCGGCTCAGAGCACACGGTCGAGGCAGGCACGGTCGTGCTGGCCGGTGGAACGTACAACTCGCCGACGGTCCTGATGCGTTCTGGAATCGGTCCGGCGGACAACCTGGGCACGCTCGGGATCCCCGTGGCGGTGGATCTGCCCGGCGTCGGCCGGAACCTGCACGATCACCCGGCTGTCTACGTCGTCCACTCCGGATCGGAGTCACTCAAGGAACAGATGGCGGATTGGGCAGTGTCGAACTTCCTGCCCGAGGAGCAGACGATCGCCAAGCTCCGCTCACGCTTCTGCACCGAGGCATTCGACCTCCACATTTACCCGGAATCCGGCCCGTACGCGGAAGATCGCACGACCTGGGATTTCACGCTTCCGGTCGCCTGCATGACGCCGGAGGCACGGGGCTCGCTGCGGCTGCGATCGACCGATCCGACGGCCGCGCCGGTCATCGACCACAACTACCTCGGCGATCCGGATGGGCACGATCGCGCTGTGCTGGTCGATGGAATCGGCATCGCCCGGGAGATTGCCCGCCACGCGAATCAGTACGGCCTGCTCGGCGAAGAGCTGGAGCCCGGACCGTCGCTGGCCTCCGACGATGCGCTCGCGGAATGGGTATCGGACAACGTCCACCATTACTTCCATGCGGCCGGCACCTGCAAGATGGGACCGGCGCACGACCCACTGGCCGTGACCGATGAGCGTGGAGCAG